>CATILC010000100.1 GCA_949516455.1 Flavobacteriia bacterium
CCCAAAAGCTGGTAGTTGTAGTTGTCAAACCCGAGCGTGAAAGGCGCCGAAGACAGATATTCCACCGAACCAAAAGATTGTGCTGGTGGCCCCTTCGTCGTAACCGAAATGATACCTCCTGTAGCGTCGCCGTACTGTGCAGGCTGTCCGCCCGTGATCACCGTGGTCGAGGCGATCGCAGCTTGAGGCAATGCACTCGTACCGCGCACTTTCACACCATCAATGAAGTAGACCGTCGTATTGGATCGGGCACCACGAATATTCAGTGAACCATCCGCATTCTGCGTGACACCGGTGGTTTGTGCTGCAACGCCCGCAATGCTTCGCGTCGCCATATTGACCATATCCTCACCCGATACGGTCGTAGCGGTCTTCGTTCCGTCGATCAGAGGGGCCTCGTATTCGATAACTACTTCCTGCAGCATCTCCGTGGCCTCCTGCATTTGCACATTCAAAACGCGCGGACGATCCGGTTCGATGATCACCTTCTTGAATTCCGCATCCGCAAAACCCGCGAATTTGAAGAATACATCGTACTTCCCAGGATTCAGCGGATTGATGTTGTACGCTCCGTCAAAATCCGTTTGGCCGCTGGCAATGACCGTTTCGCCTTGTTTCACGAGCACGATGGCGAAGGGGATCGTCTCCCCGTTGGCGCGGTCGGAGACTTTACCTTTCAATGAACCCGGTCGGGTCTGAGCATGCAGACCGACAAATGCCAGAGCAAGAAGGGCGGTGAGTAGCCTTTTGATCATGGAGAGGGGTTTAGGTTTATCAAAATTTTAACAAAGGGCTAATATAATCAAGTTGAGGTGTGTGACGGCCTTGTTTCCGTAAGCAAATGACTCTAAAAAGCGCATCCGTTCAGAGCGCATATTTTCATCGAGATTTGTTCCCTTATGGAAGCAGACAGATACACGAACATCTCTTCTCTTTTATCACGATCGCTTATTGGTTTGAGTTGGGTCTGTCTGGTTAGCGTTGCCTGCTCCGACAGCCAGGATACAAGCATTCCCAATGTAGCGGTCAGTGAGTCGTTGGTCATTGCCGAACCCAGTAATTTTCCGTTGACCGGTGTTGGCGGATGGGTCTACCACCCGGGCGGATATCGCGGTTTGATCGTTTACAGACAATCCTTCGCGGGCACCTCCGACGATTTCCTTGCCTACGATCGTGCTTGTCCGTTGCACTACGATGCGGGCTGCGGAAAGGTGGTCGTAGAAAGTGACAATTTTTACATCACCTGCCCCTGCGACAGTGCACAATGGTATTTATTGAATGGCTTCCCGCTGAGTGAATCCAGCGGGATCCTGAAGCGATACTCCACTCAATTCGTCAATGGAGTCGTTTTGATCACCAATTGAAGAGACAAAAAAAGGCCGCAAACGCGGCCTTGAACAGATCTTGTTTGGATCGAACTTCTCAATAACGGTAGTGCTCGGTCTTGAAGGGTCCTTCCACGGGAACGCCGATGTAGTCCGCCTGGTCCTTTCTCAATTCTTCGAGCTCCACGCCGATCTTGGCCAGGTGCAGTTGAGCGACCTTTTCATCGAGGTGCTTGGGCAAGGTGTACACCTTGTTCTCGTATTTGTCTGAATGATCCCAGATCTCCATCTGAGCCATGGTCTGGTTGGTGAAGCTGTTGCTCATCACAAAACTCGGATGTCCGGTAGCGCAACCGAGGTTGACCAAGCGTCCTTCCGCCAGCAGAATGATGTCCTTTCCGTTCACTGTGTATTTGTCGACCTGCGGCTTGATCTCCACACGGCTTTCGCCCGCGTTTTCATTGAGCCAGGCCACATCGATCTCGTTGTCGAAGTGCCCGATGTTACAAACGATGGTCTTGTCCTTCATCTGCTCAAAATACTTGCCGGTGACAATGTCCTTGTTGCCGGTGGCCGTCACCACGATGTCCACATCACCTATCACAGTCTCGAGCTTTTTGACGGCGAAACCGTCCATAGCTGCCTGAAGAGCACAGATCGGATCGATCTCAGTGACGATGACGCGCGCTCCAGCGCCTTGGAGAGATGCGGCAGTTCCCTTGCCTACATCACCGTATCCACAAACTACAGCCACCTTCCCCGCTACCATGACATCGGTAGCACGACGGATGGCATCCACCGCAGATTCTTTACAGCCGTATTTGTTGTCAAATTTGGATTTGGTCACCGAGTCATTGACGTTGATCGCTGGCATGGGCAATGTGCCATTGCGCATCCGCTCGTAGAGCCTGTGCACGCCGGTCGTGGTTTCCTCACTTAATCCCTTGATCCCAGCCGCCAATTCAGGATAGCGGTCCAAAACCATATTGGTCAGGTCGCCTCCATCGTCAAGGATCATATTCAATGGCGCACGCTCCTCGCCAAAGAACAAAGTCTGCTCAATACACCAATCGAATTCCTCCTCATTCATTCCCTTCCAGGCATAAACCGGAATACCAGCAGCTGCGATCGCAGAGGCTGCATGGTCTTGGGTTGAAAAAATGTTGCAGGAAGACCAAGTGACGTCTGCACCCAACTCCACCAGCGTCTCGATAAGCACAGCAGTTTGAATGGTCATGTGCAGACAACCCGCGATACGGGCGCCTTTCAAGGGTTTTTTACTGCCAAATTCTTCACGCAGTGCCATGAGTCCTGGCATCTCTGCTTCAGCGAGTTCGATCTCTCTCCTGCCCCATTCTGCCAGGGAGATGTCTTTGACCTTATATGGTATATGTGTTTCTACTGTGGCCATTTTTCCTTTTTTAGCTTGGCAAATCTAACATCATCTGCGCCCCATCGTTCATTTTAAAGGAGCATTTATGAAACTCCATTCACAATCTTCCTCAATCTGCATTCTTCGGCACAGCGAAATGTCAGAAATGGAGCTCCTGAAGAAGGTGAGCAGGCTTTCGCCATCCGACAGATTGAAGCTCGAAAAACTGGTCCATCCGGGCCGCAAGAGGCAATTTTTGTGTGCGCGAGCAGCACTGGTCGAAATGGATATTTCACTGGAGAAAGTAACGACCACACCCGATGGAAAACCCCTCCACCCAAACGCATTCATTTCCATGGGCCACAGCGCTTCACATGCAGCAGCTGTTTCCTCTTTGGAACATCGCTGCGGAATAGACATTGAGACCATGGGCAGAGATGTTTCCCGGATCAGAAAGCGATTTGTTCGGCCAGACGAAGAATCAATCTCTTCTGATTACAGCGACCTGCATATTTGGGTGGCAAAAGAAGCTGCTTTGAAACTCACAGGTGTGCGAACGCTTGACTTTCTTAGCGACATACAGATCAAAAAGCGCCATGATCAGAAGCTTTTGGTGCATGTAGGCAACGGGCAGGCAACTGCGCCACTCACGCTACACTTCGCAGAACACGACGGACAGCTGATCGGTTGGTGCCTATTGTTGGAAGATGATCTGAGCCCATCGAATCAAAGAATCCTTTAGGTTTGTGTCCATGATGCAGAGCACCTCCAAAAGTGTGGAACAGCTCTTCCGGGAAAAGAAGGATTCCGGAGAGAAAATGCTCTCTGTGCTCATCGATCCAGACAAGGCACAGGCGGCTTCGCTGAAGCGTTTGCTGGACGAAGTTGAAGACCTGGCAGACGTCTTTTTCATCGGTGGCAGCCTGATGACCGAAGATGCGCTGGACGAAACACTGGATCGTCTCAAAAGCCGGGTGGACAAACCCTGCATCCTCTTCCCCGGAAGTGCCATTCAGGTGAGCCGAAAAGCGGATGCCCTGCTCATGCTCAGTCTGATCTCAGGAAGAAATGCCGAACTGCTCATCGGCCAGCAAGTGATTGCAGCACCGAGGATCAAGGCCTTCGGTCTTGAAACCCTTTCTGTGGGCTATATGCTTGTGGATGGTGGCCGGGCCACAACAGCCTCTTACATCAGTCAATCGCCGCCCATACCGTCGGACAAACCCGAGATCGCAGCGTGTACCGCACTCGCCGGCTCCATGCTGGGAATGAAACACCTTTATCTCGACGCAGGAAGCGGAGCAATGCAGCATGTGCCGCCTGAGATGATCCGGCAGGTCAGCCAAAGCTGCGACCTTCCCCTGATCGTGGGAGGAGGCATCAGGAATGCCGAGGCGGCCCATCAGGTGGCCCAAGCTGGCGCCGATGTATTGGTGGTGGGCAATGCCCTGGAAGAAGATCCCGGCCTGGCCTTCTCGATCAAATCAGCGATCCATCGCTAGACCCTTGGTGCGCAAGGAGAAATCGCTCTATCCAAAAGGCATAAGATGATTCGTCCTGCATCCAATAAAACGTGGATTCAGGAATGGACAGCTGTTTCGCTGAGCCTTGGCTTCACTCTTTTACTCGCCGAGCAATTTCGATGGGCCTGGATACTGGGTGGCCTGGCGTCGCTTATTTACCTGAAGCTCGTTTGGCAGAAAGGACTTTGGGCAGAGACCGCACTGCACCTTTTCTACCTCATCATGGCCATCAGAGGCTATGCAAACTGGACATCGGACATGGAAGGCCAAATGGCCCTTGGCAGCCTGACGATGAACGAACATCTTTTTCGACTGGCCATTGGCGTGGTCTTCACCCTCATCCTCGGTTTTTTGCTCTCCAAGACTTCGGCACACTTGCCCTATCTGGACGCTTTGACCACTGTATTCGGCATCATAGCAACCCTGATGATGGTCGAATACGTCCGTGCGAATTGGCTCTATTGGATCGGCATCGATCTGGCCTCAGCCCTTTTGTACGCCCGAAGACAGATGTGGCCAACCGTCCTTTTGTATCTGGTGTACACGGTCATGGCACTCTATGCCTATTTGAATTGGGGCGGATGACGACGATCGTTTTCAGCGGACCCGAATCATCGGGGAAGACCCAATCGTGTGCGCAGATCGCTGCGGCTTATGGCTGCCCTATGGTTCAAGAATACGCCCGGACATACCTCAATCGAACAGGCGGTGTTTATGGACCTGAAGATCTCTCAAGGATCGCAGAGGAACAGCTCAGGCTTCAGCTAAATGCAAAGCGTTCATCCGAGGCCTTTCTCTTTTGTGACACGGATCTGCTGACCTTGATCGTTTGGCAGGAATGGGTCTACGGCTCCTTTGCTGCAGAACTGCATCAGCAGTATGTGGCCAACCTTCCGGACCACTATTTCCTCTGTGCCCCTGACCTGCCCTGGGCGCCCGATCCGTTGAGGGAAAATCCGGATGAAGAAGAGCGTTGGAAGATCTTTGAGCGACATGAAGAACTGATCACAGAGCAGCAGGTACCCTTCACCACCTTGAAAGGGACCGGGCCGGAACGCCTCCGATCCGTTTTTCACTTTCTCGATCGTTCTGGCTGAAGTTTCCAAGCTACATTTGTCACATCTCAAGGGGTGCCCGTGGCCACACGGTGCTGAGAACATACCCAAAGAACCTGGACGGGTAATGCCGTCAAGGGAATAACAAGTTGAAAACATACGGGCAACATCCCCTGTTGCTCAAAAACTAAAATTGGTCATGCAAAACAAATGGCTTCTCTTTACATGCACCGCAATCTGTGCGGGCTTAATGAATGTCAATGCACAATCGGATGACACCGAGGCCTCCCGTCTTTTGATGGAAGCACAAGTAACAGGACTGAGGGCAAGCAGCGGAACGCCCACCAGCTTTCAAAACATCGACTCCACTTTTTTACAGCGATTCGACAGCGGAAAAGATCTCCCCATGGTCCTGCAGCAAACGCCTTCATTGGTGAGCACCTCAGATGCTGGGGCCGGAGTTGGCTACACGGGAATGCGCATTCGCGGCAGCGATGCGACACGGATCAATGTGACCATGAACGGCATTCCACTGAATGACTCTGAATCACAGGGTGTCTTCTGGGTAAATACGCCCGACCTGGTGTCCAGCCTGAAAAGCATCCAAATTCAAAGGGGGGTGGGCAGCTCCACGAATGGCGCAGGTGCATTCGGCGCATCTGTGAATATGAACACTTTGGGCAACAGCCAAAAGGCTTCCTCTGGCTACACCCTGGGGGCGGGAAGCTTCAACACCTGGAGACAAACCTTCAAGGCATCTACTGGAATGTTTGGCAATGGCTGGAGCCTGGATCTTCGCTTGAGCGATCTTCGGTCGGACGGATACATCGACCGGGCGAGCAGCGACCTTCAAGGATATTTCGCCCAACTGAATTGGAAGGGAACCGATCAAAATCTTCAATTCATCGCCTATGGCGGACGGGAAGTCACCTACCAAGCCTGGTACGGATTGGATGGTCCGACCATGGAAACCGACCGGACCACCAACTATGCGGGTGCTTTATACGGAATTGATGGCAGCATTAACTACTATGATGATGAGACGGATAATTACGGTCAGGATCATTATCAGCTGCATTATGGCAAGCAATTCAGTTCGAACAGCCACTTGACAGCCGCACTCCACTACACCGGGGGAAAGGG
>CATILC010000101.1 GCA_949516455.1 Flavobacteriia bacterium
ATGGAGATGAATCAATTGCTGCAGTCCATGACAGCAGAATGACACTGTAGGTTTTGGGAGAAGGGGGCGATTGCCCCCATTTCCTTTCCTGCATAAGTTAACATAATATAAATTATATACAGAAATCCAGTTTTACGTATTTGGGCTTACCGTCTTCATTTTCAATACTCCACTAAATAATTTTCATTTTTCCTGTCTTTTGTTGTCCCTTTCCGTTTGATCCAGACGTATTCCTATTGAACGTAAAACACAAAACATGAAGAACGTCATCCTTTCTTTGGCCATTCTGTGCTCCCCCTTGAGTCATGCGCAGATAACTGCCACACTCAACGCCCAACTAGTGGATTCCAATGGCATTCCCGCTCCAGGTCTTGATGGCCTCGTTGAGATCTATGACAACACACAGCAGCTCTGGCTTCAGGCCGGCGTCACCTCCGATGCCCAAGGCGCTATCAATTTCACCAACAGCCTCCCACAATCGGGTTTTTGGGTTCTCGCGATCTGGGACGCCTGTAGCAACATAAATACATCGCCACCTTCCATCGTTAAGACCTATAGCTTCAGTCCCAACACGCCTAATAGCTATAATGTGTCAGATACCGTGATGGTCACCTGCCCCAATACAACGTGTAATTTCCCTGTAATAGCAGCTCCGATAAACTCTCCAAGCTTTCCACCTATGAGTTTCTCTTTTGGTTCTGGATATTTTGGAGGCCAAAACAGCACCTATGCATGGGACTTTGGTGATGGGAATACGAGCAACATTGCACTTGCCACTCACACCTATACGAACCCTGGAACCTATCAATATTGCTTAACGGTAGACAGCTGTACCGTCTGTGATTCCTTAGTGGCGACTTCCAACAGCCCAGGTGCGAACTGCAATTTTCAGATCAATGCTTCAAACAATGGAGCGACCAACCTCGACTACTCTTTTTGGACCACCTACAACAATCAAAACCCGAACAGTGTGTACTCTTGGGACTTCGGCGATGGAAACACAGGAACTGGTAGCCTCGTAACACACTCGTATGCAGCAACTGGTTCATATAATATCTGTGTAGCTGTAGACAGCTGCACTGTCTGTGACACCTTGGTGGTAACTTCGAGCAATGCGGCTTGTATGGCCGAATTCATCGTGGATACGGTCAACAGTATCAATGGAGATGTGGTGTTGTGGAATACGAGTACACTTTCATCGCCGAATGCAGCCTATCAGTTCGCTTGGGATTTTGGCGATGGAAACTTTTCGAATCAGGACTTCCCCACCCACTTTTACAATCAGGCCGGAGTATACAATGTCTGCCTCACCCTCACAGAAGCAAACGGCTGCACATCCACCTATTGTGATTCATTGGGAATGGATCAAAATGGAAATCTTATCTATAAAGGTCAGTCGACTGGTTTCAAGCTGGTGGTCATCGATCCCGCGACCATCGGACAGCAAGAGAAACTGGAGAGCCAAGTGGCCATTTACCCAAATCCAGCTGAAGAGATTCTGTACATAAATGGAATGGATCAGCGAGGTGAGCTTATTATTCAGGACCTGCAGGGAAGAGTCATCCGAAAAGAAAAACTCGAAGCCCAGCAGAACGAATTGCGCATTGATGAATTGGTGAAAGGTGTCTACATCTTCCAGATCCTTTCTGGAAGTGAACAGATCCGACACATCCAGATCATTGATTGATCCAATCTCAGCATGACACGGTGGTCAGGTCGTTCCATGAGCGGCCTGGCTTCTGTCATTCAAAGCGCCCAGAAGAAGCAAAATGAATAGATCCAATGAGCCACAAAAGGAATGGATCGAAGGATGTATTCAAAATGACAGACGGGCACAAAAAGCCCTTTATGAATGGTCTTACCCGCATTTAATGAGTGTCAGCAGTCGATACAGCAAGAATTTAGAGGACGCAAAGTCCCAGGCCAACGAATCATTCCTCAAGATGCTGAGCCATCTGAAGTCCTACGACCCAAAGCGTTCCTTCATTCCCTGGATGAGCACGATCGCAGTTCGCTCGGCCATTGACGAATACCGAAAAAGGAAACGGGACCCGCTTGTATTTCAGGATGATCAATGGCATTCACAAAATGAAGCGCAGACCGAACCGGATGTGATCGAAAGTTTGAATGCAGAACATATCGAGTCCGCGATACAAGGGCTGAAGCACAGTGAACGGATGGTCTTCAACCTGTATGTGATCGAGGGCTATGCGCACAGAGAAGTCGCACGCATGCTGAACATTTCAGAACGGAGCTCGAAAAGACTCTTCCAAAAGGCCAAGGCAGAATTACAGACTGCTTTAGCTCCGGTAAATAAAGAATGGACAAGCTCATGAAAAACACTTGGCTAGACAGCATACGGACCAAGTTGGCGCAAAGGAAGTTCGAGGCAAAAGATTCGGATTGGGATGCCATGGAACGCCTGCTCGACACCCATCTGCCAGCTAATGCAAACCATGCAACCAAAAGCGCCTTCTTTCATCGTTCCCCAGCACTCCACTGGCTCATCGTTGGAGCCATTGCTTTTGGTCATGCAGCGAGTAATCCATCGGGTTTCATCCTGCATGAAGATCAGTTGTTGCAGCGTCCCGAAGAGATCAAAACCATGAAACAAGTGTCGGCTGCACCTGCAGATATAGAGGATGCGCATTTAGAATCCACCCACTCTCTAACCAATGGACTTGCGCCCGCTGATCCTGCGAGTATTTCATTCGAAAAAGCCGGTGATGGATCCGAGAGCAGCGCGCCCAAGATATCATTCATTGCCGAGGCCCAAACCGCGTCTGAATCTGAACTTATATCCGCTAAAATGGCGGCAGTTTCCTCAAGGGATATTGATCGGACGATGCAGGCTGATATCGAAGTTTCGTATGCCGTTGACATCGACCATTTGGAGCTGAGCCGCCTGAAGATGCCGGAATATACAGAGCTTTCATTGCCCTCCAGATTCGTCTTGGCGAATGCAAATAAAAAAGATGCATGGCTCAGAGGACCTGATCTCGCGGTGTTCTCCACATTCTCCTCCACCATGGGAACC
>CATILC010000102.1 GCA_949516455.1 Flavobacteriia bacterium
CCGGTAGAACCGCCTACACTGACGGCCACGTCGTTGCCGATCACCTGGGCAGCCACCATCGTCAAAGCCTCTGGCTGGGTGGGATTCACCTTTCCGGGCATGATGGATGAACCGGGTTCGTTGTCGGGAATGATCAATTCCCCGATCCCGCAGCGCGGGCCAGAACTGAGCATCCGGATGTCGTTGCCGATCTTCATGAGCGAGACGGCAAGACGCTTCAGGGAACCTGATAGTTCCACCATGGCATCGTGCGCTGCCAAGGCTTCAAATTTGTTTGGTGCCGTCACAAAAGGATATCCTGTGAGCTGGGCAATGTGCGCAGCTACTTTTTCGGCATATCCCTCAGGCGTGTTGAGACCAGTTCCGACGGCAGTTCCGCCGAGGGCGAGTTCGGCAACCATCTTCTGGGCATTCTTTAGTGCCCGAATGCCGTTGTCCAATTGCTGCACATAGCCGCTGAATTCCTGTCCCACGGTTAGAGGCGTGGCATCCATGAAATGCGTGCGTCCGGTCTTGACCACATGATCGAATTCGCTTGCTTTCGCGTCCAGGGTATTTCTCAGCAGTTCAATGCCGGGCAGGGTGGTTTCAGCGACACATCGGTAGGCAGCGATGTGCATGGCCGTTGGGAAGGTGTCGTTCGAAGACTGCGACTTGTTGACATCGTCGTTGGGATGGAGGACTTTTTTTTCATCACTCAGTGCCCCTCCCTGGAGCACGTGGCCGCGGTTGGCGATCACCTCGTTGACGTTCATGTTCGATTGGGTACCCGAGCCGGTTTGCCAGACCACCAATGGAAATTCGTCATCGAGTTTCCCCTCAAGGATCTCATCACAGACACTGCCGATCCATTCGCTCTTTTGGGTGTCAAGCACTCCGAGTTCAGCATTTGTGCGTGCAGCGGCTTTTTTCAGAAAGGCAAATGCATGAATGATCTCGATCGGCATACTCGCCTCCTGACCGATCTTGAAATTGTTCCTGCTGCGTTCGGTCTGGGCACCCCAATAACGATTTGCTGGGACCTCAATGGGCCCCATGGTGTCCCGCTCGGTACGGTATTCCATGATGTAGAGATTTAAAGTGCAAATGTAGGGGGCAGCACTAGCTGCAAAACCCAATTTGGCGTACTTTTGAGCAAACTTTGGATATGTTCGTCAAGCTGCTTGGGTTTTTTGCTTTCCTGTTCATTTTCCTCATGGGTTTCTCCATGTTGATCTTTCTCGCGGGCTTCGTTGGATATTGGATCACCATCAACTTTTTGGAAAAGATCAATCCAAAGTTGGCTTACAAGATCATTGGCCACAAGGAGTAAGACCTCCTAATTCCTCTTATTTTTTCCGAATGTAGATCTGTACAGGTGAACCCTTCAGGTCGAACCTCTTGCGCAATTGCCTTTCCAGGTATCGCTTGTAGGGATCCTTTACATACTGTGGAAGGTTGGCAAAAAACACGAATTGTGGATAGCGCGTCGGCAACTGGGTGATGTACTTGATCTTGATGTATTTGCCTTTGACCGAGGGCGGAGGATAGGCTTCGATCAACGGCAAGAGTTCCTGATTCAGTTTGGAGGTCGATATTCGCGTCTTCCGTCTTTGGTGAACAGCAATGCCTTCTTCCAGGGCCTTGAGCAATCGCTGTTTTTTCAATGCCGAGACAAAGAGAATAGGGATGTCCATGGAAGGCGCGATCTTCTCTTCGATCCGCTGGGTGAATTGCTTGACCGATTGGGCATCTTTTTCAACCAGATCCCACTTGTTCACCAGGATGACCAGGCCCTTGTTGTTCTTCTCTGCCAGATGGAATACATTCAGGTCTTGTGTCTCAAATCCTTGTTCCGCATCGATGAGCAGGAAGCAGACATCGCAGTGCTCGATGGATCGAATACTGCGCATATTCGAGTAGAATTCGAGGTTCTCGTGCACCTTGGTCTTTTTCCGAAGGCCGGCAGTGTCGACCAATATGAAGTCGTGGTTGAATTGACGGTAGCGTGTATGCACCGAGTCGCGTGTCGTTCCTGCAATATCCGTGACGATGTTCCGATCCTCTCCTGTGAGCGCATTGATGAAACTGGATTTGCCCACATTGGGCCGACCGATGACCGCAAATCGGGGAAGTTCGCTTTCGTCCTCTTCGCTGGTTTCCGGCATTTCTTCGATCACCTGATCGAGCAGTTCGCCGGTACCCGATCCGTTGTTGGCGGAAATGGGAAAGAAGGCATCGAATCCAAGGGCATAGAATTCGGCGGCATCCGCCTGGTCCTTGCTGCTGTCCACTTTGTTCACCACCAAATAGATGGGTTTTTTCACGGGACGAAGCAATTGAGCGATCTCCTTGTCGGTGGGATGCATGCCGTCTTGGCTGTCCACGAGAAACAGAATGGCCGTGGCCTCGTCGATGGCCAATTCCACCTGGCGCCGGATCTCCTCTTCAAATACGTCTTCACTCCCAGAGATGTAGCCACCGGTGTCAATGATCGAGAACTCTTGCCCATTCCAGTCGCTTCGGCCGTAGTGCCTGTCGCGGGTCACACCGGAGGTTGGATCCACAATGGCATCGCGTCTTTGGGTGAGGCGGTTGAAAAGCGTCGACTTGCCCACATTGGGTCTTCCGACGATGGCAATGAGGTTTCCCATGGGCTATGGATTGTATCCGAATCGTTTGAGTTGTCGGTCGCTCTTGCGCCAATCTTTACTGACCTTGATGTACAGCTCCAGAAAGACTGTCTTTCCAAGAAATACCTTCAATTGCTTTCTGGATCGCTCGGCCAGCTTGCGCAATGCCTTCCCCTGATGACCGATGAGGATGCCCTTCTGACTGTCCCGGCTCACATGGATCACTGCCCGGATCTCGTGCCGTTCTGCGCCTTCAGCAAAAGATTCGATCTCGACCTCGCAGGAGTAGGGGACCTCCTGTTCATAGAGCTGAAGGATGTTCTCCCGGATGATCTCGGATGTGAAGAAGCGCTCGTTCCGGTCGGTCAGTGTTTCGCCGTCAAAATAGGCCGGTCCTTCTGGCAAGAGTTCGATCAGGCGCTGCAGCAGGTAATCGGTCTGAAATTCGTGCAATGCTGAGATTGGTATGATCTCCGCCCGCGGATGAACGGACTGCCAATGGGCATGCAGCGCTTCAAGTTTTTCCTGGTCGGTCTGGTCGACCTTATTGATCAAAAGCAGCAGTGGGGCCGGATGATCATTGATCTTCTCAAGCACTTTTTCGTCCCGGATGGCCCGGGTTTCGGGTTCGACCACATAAAGCAGAATGTCTGCGTCTTCCAAGGCCGAAGAAACAAAGCCCATCATCTTTCGCTGTAGGGAATAGGCGGGCTCGATGATGCCTGGCGTATCGCTGAAGACCATTTGATGGTCGGGGCCGTTCACAATGCCAAGGATCCTGTGCCGGGTGGTTTGTGCCTTGGCCGTGGTGCTGCATAGCCGCTCACCGACCAGTGCGTTCATCAGGGTGGACTTGCCCACATTCGGATTGCCGATGATATTGATGAAGCCGCTTTTCACGCCGCAAAGGTCGCAATAATGCAGGCTTCGGGATTCAGCGGTCAGCCCCTCTTTCATGCAGCCGTATCCTGCCCTCGGTTTCCATACAGAATATCCGCAGTTGGTTAAAACGGATCGGTCTTTAGAA
The DNA here is from genome assembly GCA_949516455.1 of Flavobacteriia bacterium. Classification (GTDB taxonomy): domain Bacteria; phylum Bacteroidota; class Bacteroidia; order Flavobacteriales; family Schleiferiaceae; genus RFXV01. The sequence goes on from CATILC010000102.1 coordinate 3,640, forward strand.
AGCCAAAAGCGCCGTTGTCTATCGCCAGAAGCGCACCGCCATCGGCGGTCAATAAGACGGCCTCTCCCGCCCAATCCGTCCCGTCGGCTTCCTGGAATGTGGTCTGCCATTCGATCTGTCCAGCTGCATCGATCTTGATCAGGTAAGCAGCCCACTGGTCCGATCGCGTCTGGCTGGTCGCACAGAATCCACTATAGCTGTATTCATCTCCCGTGCCCGCCACCACTAGACATCCCCCGTCTGCTGTGCATTTTATGTCCCAGGCTTCGTCGTGAATGTATTCGGGGTCGAATCCTCTCGGATTTCCCGCCCAGACCTCCCAAAGCTTCAGTCCATTGGGATCGATCTTCATGGTGTATGTATCCCAGTTTGCCCGGCTTGAACGACTGTGGCCCGTGAGGAAAATATTTCCTTGCAGATCGATATCCATTCCGAAGTTGTGATCGTCGGAGGGGCCGCCATAGGCCTGCTGCCATTGGACCTCCAGAGAATCGTTCAGCTTCAGGAGCGAATAATCCTGTGCATCTTCATTGAGTCCGCTGATATAAATGCCATCATTCGAACGTTTCACACGATAGGCATGAGCCATATACATTCCTATGGATCGGCTTTCTATTAGATTGAATTGGGCGTCCAAGAGGCTGATCAGCCCAGTTCCCTCAGCAAAAAAAGTATTCAGGCCATCTGCTGCATGGTGATAACCAACGGCAAGGTATCCAGTGCCATATGGGATGGCTTGCTCGAATGCGTCCTCGCCGCCCAATTCATAGGTCTTGCTGGCGATAGGTTGTCCACTGGAACGATCGATCTGAACGATGCAACTGTTTCCATCGATCTGACCAATAATGACATAGCTGTTCGTTGTTTCGATCAGAGAATTGGCCATTTGTATGCCCAGATCGCCCAGCTCTGTTTTCCATAAAAGCGTCCCTTGGTCATCGATTTTCACCACAAACATCTTGGCCTGCGGAGGAGCACCTGTTTCTCCGAGCTGAATAAAGCCGCCATCAGAGCAGGCATGAAGGAAATGTCCATGTGATTCCTGTTGTGAACCATTGAAGTGTTTCATCCAGGATATGCCCGGAGCGTTCGTATTGGTGACAGGAACGCAGGTCGAAGCGGGGTCCCGCTCGTCACTGCACGATGATATGCACAGGAATAAGAGCAGTGAAATACAAAATGTCCAGATATCTTCTTTGTGCATGCTGCGGTTTTGTCTTTAGAGAGTTGCAAATGCAGAACGCAAAAATGACAACTTATTGGCATGGCGGTCCTTCTTTCTCCAGTCCAGAACTGCTTTCACCTACAGCCATTTAACAAAAAACTGTGGATAAATCCAGATGTTATTTCTGGCTGAATATTCCATAACATATTCTATTTCAACAGAATAAAAAGTATCATCATGAAACATAGTTTCTTTTTTCTTGTGTTTTTGGTCTTCGGTGTCCATGCGCAGACCATCAACAGTCCGAACATTCCCCAATGGGGCATGACCATGAACTTCGATCAGTTCAATGACACCGTTTCGGTGAGTGCCTCTGGCCCTTGGGATTTTTCTTCTGTACAACCGGCAAGTACCAACACCATGGCCATGCTGCCCATCAGTGCTTCGTCGAATGCATCCAATTATCCGGATGCGACCCATGTGCTGCAAAGTGCAAACGGAGAGTTCTTTTTCACTTATGATTCAGTGGGCCTCAAGACCTATGGAAAAGTCACCTCATCGACCACTGCGAGTTATGCCAATCCCTTGACCATGGTGCCTTTCCCTTTGGATGCATCAACCACGCACGTGGACAGCATAGCTTCCACATTGGTCTGGAATGGTCTGACCGCCAATGTGACAGACAAGGCCGAAGTCCAGGGAATAGCTTCTGGTACAGTGACCGTGCCCGATGGAGTGAGTTATCAAAATGCGGTGGTGCTTTCCACCAAGCGCACCACAGTGACCGGGCCCTCCCCGTTCGGTACCTACCTCACGGTTGTTGAACATTCCAAGAGCTTCTGGTTGCCCAATTATCCGCTTCCTGTGGTTGAAGTGCTTCATGTCTTTTCCAATGGAAGCTTGGTTTTCAAACGCTCTTTGTTCCTGCAGGAATTCACCTCCTTCGGCAATGAAGAAGTGTTGGGCAGTTAGGTTTCTGTCTGTCCAAATCCCGTGCTCAATGAATTGCACATTCAGTCAAACAAACCGAGTGAGGTGCGTATCTGCGATGCGTTGGGTAGGGAGTTGTACAAAAAAGATGCGGCGGGTTCGCTACTGGATCAGGTCATCGATATGAGCAGATTTGCTCCTGGTCATTATCTCGTGTCGATCGACAATGGCGATGGTGTGACCTGGCGAAAAGTGATCAAGGAGTAGCGCGAATACATTCTCGATTGCATTAAAAAGCCCGGGCGTTTGCCCAGGCTTTTGGCTAGTAGCGGGGACAGGATTGCTCGCTCTGCGGCGCTCGCGGACCATGGGTAGGGGAGCATCAAGCCAAAAACCTGTGTTGGCTTCGCAACACGTCCTTTTTTCTGTCGCTTGAAGAGAAAGCGAGCTTTCCTTCGCTCCATAAAAAAAGCCCGGGCGTTGGCCCAGGCTTTTGGC
>CATILC010000103.1 GCA_949516455.1 Flavobacteriia bacterium
ACACAGGAATGGGAATCCTCGGATGATCTCAGGGTCGATGTCCGCGGTCCGCGCTTGGGCTTGCTGATCGCTGCGAATATGGAGTTCTATCAGGAAGAGCAGCTCAGTTTGGTCACTGAATTGGCTTACGTCCAGAAAGGATCAAGCCTGGATATGCAGGTTCTGGATCCGGACCAACCCGGATTCAGTAAGGGAGTGGTGCCGATCCAGTACAAAGTAGATTATCTGCATTGGTGTGCGGCCGTTAAGCTCAAGGCTCAATGGGATCGGCTCCAGCCCTATATTTTCATCGGCCCACGTGTGGATATTCAGATTTCTCCCCCAGTGGAATTACCAGTGACCGATCCCATTCGGACAAAACTCCTTTTTGGTAGCACATTCGGAGGCGGGCTGCAATACCTGCCCAAAAAGCGGAATTATGTTTTTTTCTTGCAAGGAAACCTCCTCTACGACTTCAGGGAGATGCATTCCGCCGCAAATGGGAATAAACCGGTTTCTGTTCGGGTGCGAAATGTGGCTGTAGGATTCACAGCAGGCATTAAGACACGCATCATATTCGATCGCTGAGGCGCTCTCGGAACCATCAGGCAGGACGTCAGTCGATCAGTACCGCTGGATGCTCATTTCTCGCATCTTCAAAACGAGAATCTCGAAATCTTCATGGATGGAATACCATTGATCTGCCGTCAGGTGCTCGCGCAGATAGCTGCGCAGTTCGAACAATTCCTCATAGATGCCAAAAGTGAAGCGGTCTGCCCGTTTGGTGGCCTTTTCAATGTCTTTTAGTTCCGCTGAGCGCAATCTCAAACTGGGATGATTGTACAGGTCGAATTGCTTGAAGGAGCGATAATGTTCCATCACCTCGTTCTTGAATCCGTACATAGGTATTTGAAGGGGTGCCTGTTTTTCGATGGGAAACTTTGGCGCTGTGGACTCGATGAATTCCATCAGAGCAATGTTCATATGGTCAATGAGCTTGTTCTCCTTCTCAGAGTCTTTATCCGATTCTCCACTCAGTTTTTCCAGATAGGCGGACCATTCCTCGTCTGTGATCTGCTTGGTCATTTGGAGTCTGAGCCCCACGATCTTCTTTCTGTATTCAGTCTGCAGCATTCGGAGACTGTCGAGTTGCATAGCGAGCAATTCATCTGTCATGAAGAGTTCTGTCACTCCTTCATAGAATTTTTGCTCCTTGTCACGCCTTTCCGTTTGGTAGGCCTCTCGCAATTCTTCATATGAGGCGCACAGTTCTTTCAGTGCCAGCTCCCGTTCCTCCGACTCGATGTGGTAATTAGCGAAGCGGTCTATTTCTGGAGGCATGAAAAAGTCCGCAGGATCGGAGATGGATGGACCTAGCAGAAGCAAAAAACTGAGTTCAATCATCTGTGATATTCAATTCTTTACGATTCAAAGGTCAATAAAATAGTCAAAACAGGCACCTAAGACCATTTCAGGGATCACAGCTTCATTCATCAACGTGAGCGCATCAATGTTACTGAGCCCTTGTACAGGAATTCTTCCTCTCCTTTGAGCAATATGTAATAGGTCCCATCGGGAAGATCAGTGCCCGCCTGGTCCTGTCCCCTCCAATCATTGGTGTAAGGAGAGTCTTGGTACACCATTTTCCCCCAGCGATTCAGTATGATGAGTTTTGCGTTTTCCCCTTCCATCACGTTGCTCAGGTCCAAACGGTCATTCCTGCCATCCCCATTTGGGCTGATGAAATTTTGAACCAGTGGCTCCTCAATGATCTCCGGAAGGAGGTATACACGAACTGAATCGATGCCCTCACAGCCCAATTCATCTTTGACAACCACATAGAAGGTCGTTGTGTCCCGTTCGGGCTGCACAAAGATCGTTGGCTCAAAGCGACCGCTGTACCTCGCCGGAAGATCGCTGTACCAGAAATATTCGCTGCCGCCTGTTGCTGTCAGTGCCGTCGAACTACCGGCTGCGATGGTCTGGTCGGGTCCGGCATCCACATTGGCAGACAGGCTGCTTATTTGTATGCTGTCCTGGAAGACTACCTGGCATCCTGGAGGCCAGTTCGCTGAAAAGGTCACATATTTCCAGCCCGGTGTGGTCCAGCTGACAGGCGGAGGGGTGAGGCCATTCCAGCCGCTGATGTTCGCATTGCTTCCAAAATCCCATTGAAAGGTTGTACTGTCTCTGAAATTCCCCAGAGCTTCCCACTGGATCTCTTGCACCTCAAAACAGGGTACTCCAGTCCACGAGGTGCTGACTGAAACAGCTTCTTGAATGCGGAAGTCAAAGGTGGTCGAATCACTGCATTGCCAGCCTGGATTGACAATGAGGGTGACGGTATACAGACCGGTGTCGGCATAAGTGAATACTGGATCAGGCAGATTGGAGGTGTCTGTTGTGATCCCTGGTACGCCAAAATCCCATCGAAGGTGATTGAAATTGCTGCTTTGGTTTTTGAATTGGACCGTCTTTCCATCGCAAAGGATGGTGGGGTCTTCTGTCGCCGTCAGCATATCGGCGACGATGTTGCTGATGCAGTTTACAATATTGAATTGGTAGTCGAGCCGTGCCGTACTCAGTGGAATTCCGCCTCGGTACTCCGTCACGCACACGCCCACCACATATTGCCCTGTGGCATCAGGCGTTCCGCTAAGTGTTCCATTGGCGGTGTTTATCGCAATGGGGGCGGCGGAACTGGGCAAAGGGTTTTGAGCGGTGGAAGGGGCAACAAGAGGGATGGAATTATAGGGCGGAGGACAGGGGGGATTGGGGACGATTGCATTGCATCCTGCACCGCCCTGACCTCCTCCTTCAAGGATGTCACAAAACTCGAAAAAGAGGGAATCTCCATCCGGATCTGTGGCATCCAACTGGACATTCAAGGGATCATTCACGCACAAAACGATGGGCGCGGTGGATTGAAATTGGGGACTCGAATTGCAAAGCGTATCGAGGGAGGGGATCTGAATGGTGTAGGTGTTCCCATAAGTGCCTGAATTGGCCACATTCACGATGCTTGAATTCCGACAACAAACCTGATGTGTCAATGTGTACCCACCCAACAGTGGCGGCAGATTCACAGTATCTTGAAAGTCTGCATATTCCGTGCACAATCCTGCCGGGGGCGTCAGACAGGGGTTCCCAGTAGAATTTGTTGGGACACTGATGGTTGGGCCTTTGGGCAAAGTCAATTGTTGCACCAGGTCTCCATTGAGATCATACACAGCAATGGCCGAACTGTTGGCAAATTGAGCGCCACCGCTTCCGCAGTCCCTGTAGACCCTCAGGGTGATTGCATAATTGTTGCCTCCGATACATTCGTATGTGAGAGAGCCGCCGACGAGGTGTGCCCCAAGCAGTTGTTGGGACGCACATAGTGCTAATGCAAAACAGCATTTGTTGAACAACTTCCACATAGCACGAACCTAATTCAAGAATTCGATATCAGAACAGACCGCATCAATGGGATATTCACATTGAAAGGACAAAATGAAATCAGTGCTTCATCCACCTCTTCGAAGACATCTGCCCGTTCCGCTCACGAATGCGTAGGAGATAGATGCCCGATGGTAGATCCGATGCGGGAAGAATCATCCTAAGGTCATTGATGGCAGTAGTGGAAAGGATTTTTCCCGTGAGGTCGAGCAGCTCGATTTCACCTTCTGTCCAACGCTCGAATTGAATATGAATCTGGTCCCTTCCCGGATTCGGGTAGATCTCGAAGTCCGTTGTGGTGATCTCTTCATTGCCAAAGTTGACACTTGAATAAACGATCAGCATTGGCGCGTGGGCAGCCCCGCTGTTGTTGTTCTCTTTGGTGTTGAATCGCTTGGCGCTGCCAGCTGTGGACTCATCGTCTGCTTTGATCAGCCACCCAAAGTTGGTGCTTGGATTTGCCATCATGTCCTGAACGTCTGAGGTCAATTGTGCTGAAGACCAGGTATAGGAGGCATTGTTCGCGGCCACCGTTGTGGTGGCGGAAGCTGAAATGGAGAAATCACCCCCAGGATTGTTCCATGGAGCAGGTACTGTGGCCCCAAAAATGGCATCTGTCCAGGTAGCATCTCCATTGGTGGCAGCAGTGCCTTTTCCGTGCTGGGTAGAAGTGGCCGAACTGCCCTCGCCCCACAATTGGTCCGCACGATGCAAACTGAGATCGACGACCGATGAATTCTTATCGCACCATAATTTCACCTGTACTGAGTCGATGACTCCCCCCATGGGCAAGGCCAGGCCTTGAAGGTCAAAGTGGATCAGGCCTCTGCGCAATTGGCCTTGATTCGTTACCCCAGAAAAGAAGAACGGACCTGCGCCGTTGCTCAAGTTGCCACTGGCGGATTCGTATAGGGTGTTGTCTTGTGCGGGCATCAAGGTGTCCACCTGTGCCTGGAGAGATGCACTCAAAATGAGCGCAAAAAGTAGAATTCTATTCATGACAAACTCTTTTTCGTATTAACGAGAAATCAGCAGACAGGGTTTAACAAAATTCAATTTTTTCTGCTTTTATCAGGCGGTTGCGCGGAAAATCGCTGCAAAAGCCTGAACAAAACAGGTCTGGTTCACCAGCCGAAGGCATAGTAGTCTGGTCGGCCACTGGGTTGAATGCCTTGTATGAGCACTCCGTCGCCCGGTTGCAGCTGTGATGAGATGCGTTCGATGTCTTCAGCAGAGCTGACATACCTGTTGTTCATCTTGGTGATCACAAAGCCTTCTGGGATCCCTGCTTTCTCAAACTTTCCACCCAACACCTTTTCTACCCGTACACCGGAACGGATGCCCATTCGCCGTTTTTGATCCGCGCTGAGTTCCTCCAGTCGGGCGCCGAGTCCTGCCGTGAAGTTCATATCATCTTGGGTGATGATGTCCGTTGTTCCTTGTCTGTTGCGCAATTCAACCTCGATCTCTTTAAGTGTTCCCTCCCTGTCTATTGTCAGAAGGACCACATCGCCAGGCCGCTTCCTGCCGATCGTTTCCTGCAGTTCAGTGGCTCCGTCCACACTTTTACCATCTACCCCCGTGATCACATCACCAACTTCAATGCCGGCATTTGCCGCAGCTCCATTGGGTACCAAGCCTCCGATGTAGACGCCGCTGTTCACCGAAAGTCCGAGCTCTTCCGCATTGACGGGGGTGACTGTTCCGATGTCGACACCGATGAAGGCCCGCTGAACGGTGCCGTATTCGACGAGATCCTCCACCACTTTGGAGGCAATGTTGCTCGGAACTGCAAATGAGTAGCCCTCAAAACTTCCGGTATGTGTACTGATGGCTGTATTGATGCCGATGAGATCTCCATTGGTATTGACCAACGCGCCACCACTGTTGCCAGGATTGACTGCTGCATCGGTCTGAATGAAACTCTCTATGGCCGTTCGGCTGGGGATGATGCCGATGTTCCGTGCCTTGGCTGAGACGATTCCTGCAGTCACTGTTGAGGTGAGGTTGAACGGATTGCCCACTGCCAACACCCATTGGCCGATTTTGACTTCGTCTGAATTGGAGAAGCTCAAATAGGGCAGTCCATTTTCGGCTATTTGGATCAGGGCGATGTCCGTTGTGGGATCCGTTCCTATGACGCTTCCTTCATATTCTCGTCCATCGTTAAGGGCCACTACGATCTGCTCGGCATCTTCAATGACATGGTTGTTGGTGATGATGTATCCATTTTCACTGAGGATCACACCGGAACCAGCGCCTCGAACGATCTGCGAACGTCCACCAGGATTTCCGAAGAACAGGTCGAAGGGGGAAGCACTTCTTCTTTCAAATGAGGTCTTTACGTGCACAACTGCGTTGACGGTCCGTTCGGCGGCAAAAGTGAAATCGGTCGTACCATCGCTCTGCAGGGCGACCGCACGCGCACTGTATTCGGGCTGAACATTCAGCTTGGTTGGCGGGGCGGGTGTTTCGTAGAACTGGCGGTACATACCAAGAGCGATCAATGCACTGAAAGTGGACGCAGCAACTATTCCCAAGACTTTTTTCATCTCCAATACTTTACATTTGATTAGGTCGTCTGTCAACACAAAAGACATACCGATGCGTCGTTTGAAAGACCATTACTGGCATCATTAACCTCAATTTAACTGCACTGTTGTGAGCAGCACCATTCAGTTTCAAAAATGGCACGGATCGGGAAACGATTTTCTGCTTTTTGAGCGGGCGGTCTTTGAAGATGGACCCCCCAAGAAAGAGGAAGTGGAAAAATGGTGCAACAGAAGAACGGGCATTGGTGCAGACGGACTGATCGTCCTGCAACCCCT
>CATILC010000104.1 GCA_949516455.1 Flavobacteriia bacterium
GCTGCCTGTTCTTGCACAGCCTTCACGATGCGTGGATGCGAATGCCCCAGACTCGCTACCGAAATGCCGGAAATGCAATCCAGGTATTCGCCTCCGTCAGTGCTGTGGATGATGCAGCCCTCGGCCCGCTCAATGGATATGCCCATCGGATCTCCACTGGTCTGCCCAACGTGGTGCAGAAAGAGCTTCTTGAGTTCACTTCCCTTCACGGCCGGGGGCTTCTTTTGAACGCCTCATCTTTCTCGTGTGGAGTTCCTTCAGCATCTTTCGGCGAAAGGCCTGTTCTGAGGCAAAAAGCTTGGCCAATTGCTGTGCAGGAAGAACCTCGTTGAATCGCTCGAAATAGCTCCGTTTGATCTTCAGCTCGGCTTCCTCCAGTTCAAAGCTCTTGATGATCTGTTCGGTGGTCTCTTTTTCGTTCAACTCTTCGTCTTCGAGCGCCCGCATGATGCCCCGGTGTGAGCGACCGATCCTGCGGATCTCATCATCGTATTCGTTGAAAATGGGCCAGAACAACTGAGCCTGCTCCGGCGAAAGCTCCATCTGTTGGGACAGGAAGGCGATGCGCAAGGACTGGATCTTTTCCATTTCCTCCTTGGACGGCTCTTGGGCATTCAACAGGCCTGCGCACATAATCAGCAGACAGACAGTTTGGGAGATGGTCTTCATTGGATGTGGTATAAGAGTTCGGTTTGCTCGGCGAGCCAATCTTCTAAGGTTTTTTCTTCAATGTGGTTCAGTTCGTGGTCTGAGGCATACGCCATTTCGAGCGACGCCCAGTCCTCGAGTTCGAGTTGTTCCAGCTCCAAGTCGATCAGATCGGTGTCGACCTCTTCAAGAACTGCCCAGTCGATCGCGGGATCTAAGGCATTTTGCTCCGGTTGCAGCACCCAGAAAGCAAGAAAAAGCAAAGAGGCGGCCAGCGCCATCCGCGGCCAGAGATTTGTTCTCTTCTGCTCATTTGCAGACGCTTCTTGCGGGATGTGCTTGAGCGCTTCGAGATCCGATCCGCTGAGTGTGTGCTGCTGCGCAGCATCCTTCAGTATGGCAGAGCCAAACTCCGCGCGCCAGGAGTCCTTCAGTGCCTTTAGGTCGTCTCGATCTTTCATTGCTTAATGGATGTCTTTTGAGCTCAATGGTTTAATTCCCACTCCGAAGATGAGATTCTATTTTCTTTCGTGCGTGATGGAAAGAGGCCTTTAAGGAACCCGCGCTCAAGCCGAGCAGTGCGGCCATTTCCTCATAGGGCATCTCTTCGTAATAACGCAATTCAAATACCTGACGCTGACGTTCGGGCAATTGTTCCAGCGCACACTGAAGCCTTTTTTGGATCTCTTCGGCATCGGGGCCTTGATCTGAGGACAATACCGACCCTGCTTCCACCTGCGTTAATTGCAAGTTGCGTTTGTTGCTTCTGAGAATGGCCATGCTCTCATTGAACGCGATCCGGTAGCACCAACTGCTGATCTTGGCCTCCGCCCGAAAGGAGGGGAGTCCTTTCCATATCCGTATGTAGGTGTTTTGAAGCACATCGCGGGCTTGGTCTTCCTGGCGCACCCACCGAAGGATGTTCCTCATCAAAAAATCGCTTTGCTCTTCGACTAGCGCATTGAAGGCCTGCTCGTACTTCTTCTGTTCCAGGAGTTTTTCGGCAGAGGACATCGGGTAGGTTCGGCGAATGGGCACCTTTCCATTGGAGCTGCCAAATTCCGCATGGTTTAATGGGGGCTGCCTGGCCAAGAACAGATTCTATTTCCTTTTCAATATCCGATGAACGGCTTGGCCAATGTGGGCGGCGCTGAGCCCGTACTTTTCCAGCAATTCCTCTGGTTTTCCACTCTCTCCGAAGGAGTCATCCACTGCGACGAATTCCTGTGGTGCTGGATGTCGGGTGCTGAGCATTTGAGCAATGCGTTCGCCAAGTCCTCCGAAACGCTGATGTTCTTCCGCACTGACCACGCAGCCCGTTTTCGAGATCGAAGCCAAAAGGGCGTCTTCGTCCAGGGGTTTGATGGTGTGCACATTGATGACTTCTGCAGAGATGCCTTCTTTATCCAGGGCCTCCGCAGCTTCCAGAGCCTTCCAGACCAGATGGCCTGTTGCCGCAATGGTCACATCACTGCCCGTACATAAAAGCTGTGCTTTTCCAATTTCAAACCTCGCGTCAACCGTTGTAAAGTTGGGCACTTTAGGGCGTCCGAAGCGCAGGTAGACAGGCCCTTCCAGTTCGGCAATGGCCAGTGTGGCTGCTTTTGTCTGGTTGAAGTCGCAGGGATGGATCACGGTCATTCCCGGCAGCATGCGCATCAAGCCGATGTCTTCCAGGATCTGGTGGGTGGCGCCATCTTCTCCCAGGGTCAGGCCTGCGTGGGATGCACATATTTTCACATTCTTTCCTGAATAGGCGATCGACTGCCGGATCTGGTCGTACACACGGCCCGTGGAGAAATTGGCGAAGGTGCCTGTGAATGGGATCTTCCCACCAATGGTGAGTCCAGCGGCCACGCCCATCATATTCGCTTCGGCAATTCCCGCCTGAAAGAATCGGTCGGGGTAGGCATCGCGGAAAGCATCCATCTTGAGCGATCCGGTGAGATCGGCGCACAAGGCAACGACCTGCGGGTGTGTCTTACCCAATTCGAGGAGGCCTGCTCCGAATCCAGACCGGGTGTCTTTGTTGCCCAAATTCTCAAATCCTTTCATGCTCATTTCAGTTTCACGATGACGTTCTCTCCAGAGTGGACGGAGAATGATTTGTTGATGCTGTATAAGGTGTTCTGTGCACTTTTCGAGCGGAAAATGATGCGGTAGTTCCCAGGCTGCAGATCGTAGGAAAAACGACTGAGTTCGGGGTTGAGGTCGGTCACCCAGACCAGTTCGTCGCCCTGTTCCTCAAAGAGCGCTCCGTAGCCCGCACTTGGGCTGCTGAAACTGGCCTTTCCAGGTGGCGGGATCTTCAGCGTTGTGGTGGTGACCTGGCTCACCTCCACGACCTGGCGGTACCGCGGCAGGGTGAGGATCTCCACTTCGTATTTTCCGACCAGATATCTCTGACTGCTGTTCATGTCCTGAACGTGAAGCGTCTGTCCTTCGCCTTCTTTTCGGATGATGCATCTGACATCGGATACGCCCCGGACGCCAGGCTGCTTGATCTCTAACTGACCCCGTGCAGCGGGTACTCCGATGTGATTGTGTCTTCCCGCCACCAAATGAACGCTGTCCAAGGTAACAGGAGGGATGGTGTGGACAACGAGTCTGTAGCTCATGAGCGGATCCAATGCAAGGGTATCAGGAAC
>CATILC010000105.1 GCA_949516455.1 Flavobacteriia bacterium
ACCCTGAATTTCAAATACTCGATATCCGCCCGGAACTGCGAAGCCTGGAACACGACTCGATCAAGCTTCGCTCCATAAAATTGGAGGCCGACTACAAGAAAGCTGTTCGTACCCACAAGAAAATGAGGTCAGAATGGGACATTCTGAAAAGAGAGGAATCGGTCCTGCTGAACAACACCTCCTTCAAAGGAGAACAGAACGGACTGCAGGCTGCGGCATTCAAAGCCAATATGGATTATCTGGCACAGAATCTTCGGCGTTTGCGCCAGGCGATGGCCGATCAGCAGGCATTCGTAGAACAGCAATCGATCCTGGTGAATCGGATCAACGGCCAGATCCAACTGCTTCGCTCAAAGCGGAGCAAGAGCGAGCAGATCGTACGGGTGCAGATCGATGCCCCAAAAACAGCCAGCTATGAGATCTCCATCTCCTACCTAGAAGGCAATGCCGGATGGAGGCCCTCCTATGAACTCAGCTGCACATCTTTGGACCAAGCCCTGCACTTGGTGGCCAAGGGAAAGGTGCAACAGCAGACCGGAACGGATTGGGAACGAGTGGACCTGAAGCTCACAACGGCCGATCCCTCCAGAGGAAATATGCCGCCTGAATTCGAGGTTTTCAGACTGAACTTTGGCAGACCCTACCGGCCCCAACCGATCGGTGGCCCAAGCCTCCTTCCCTCCCAATCGGCCTATCGAGTTCAGGGCATCGTATTTGACAGCCAAACGAGGGAAGCTCTTCCTTTTGCCACACTCATTGCCTACGATGCGCGTGGCAGCTTTTCGGGCAGCGCGATCACAGCCGAAGATGGAAGCTTTGAATTGAAGGCCCGTTCAGGGATCGCTCGTCTGGAAATTGACTACATCGGTTACAGCAAAAAGTCTGTGGCATTGACGGCCGATCAACCCTATCTGTCCCTTCCCATGGAAGCGGAATCCAGCCAACTGGAAGAGGTGGTCATCTCCAGTGAAGATGTCGCTTTTCGCACCAATGATAAAATGGTCCCGATGTCATCCAGAGGTGCAAGAGGCGAATCCGAATTCAGCCAGGTCGTGGCCAACAGGGAATCCAACCATTTGCATTTTTCCATCACTCAACCCCAGGACATACCCAGCAGCGGTCAGGAAATTTCAGTGCATCTGCGTGAATGGGACCTCCCTGCTCATTTTCAATACATGGCCTATCCCGCACAGGAAGAGCAGGCTTTCCTCTTTGCCTACATACCGGATTGGAGAAAACACGATTTGCTGAGCGGTGAGGTAGCGCTGTCCATGGGTGGACAATACCTGGGCAAAACGCAGATCGATGCACGGAGTATGAAAGACAGTCTGGAGATCCCGATGGGCCGCGATGAACAGATCCTGGTTCGCCGAGAATCCGTTCGCAACGAGCAGAGCAAAAGCATTTTTGGCGGAAACATCACCGAAGAGCGCAGTTTTGCCATCCACCTGAAGAACGAAAAGGAAAGTGCGATCAGCATGGAAGTGATCGATCAAATTCCCGTATCCGCTAATCCCGACATTGTGGTCAAGGTCATCGACCTGAATGGAGGTGAGCTGCAGCAAGCCAATGGCAAAGTGAGTTGGACGGTCCGTCTGGAGCCCGGAAGCAGTATGGTTCTCCCCTTCAGCTACTCGGTTCGGTATCCAAAAAATACATTCATCAATCTTCCGCGATGAAAATCCTGATCATCGATCCCTGCCACAAGGCCCTGGAATCAGGGCTAGAAGAAGCTGGACATGAATTGATGGATGCAACAACGCTATCGGCAAAAGAGATCGCTTCTATGCATGCAGACGCGGAAGGCATGTTGGTTCGGGCGCGCATGGCCTTCACACAAGAATTCTTGGAGGCTTTTCCAGATCTGGTCTTCATTGCTCGTTTCGGGTCTGGGATGGAACACATCGATATGAAATGGGCAGAGGGAAGAGACATCCATTGTCTCAGTGCGGCCGAGGGCAACAGACAAGCGGTTGGGGAATACGCCCTGGGGGCACTGCTCAGTTTGTTCCGCAAGATCCCACAAGCCGATCAACAGGTGCGGAAAGGCATCTGGCAGCGAGAGGCCAACCGGGGGGAAGAACTCTCTGGAAAGACCGTGGGCATCATAGGCTATGGACGAATGGGCTCCGCATTTTCCCAGCTGCTGCGGGGTTTCGACCTGCGCGTTCTGGTGTACGACAAATACAAAAGCGGATTCGGTCACGAATGGATCGAGGAAGTCCCGCTTGAGCAGGTCCAAAAGAGATCGGATGTACTCTCCATCCACCTTCCGCTCAATGAGGAAACCCGGCACTATATCGACCGTGACTTCATCAAAAAACTGGAGCAACGCCCGTATCTGATCAACACTTCAAGGGGCGATCAACTGGTCCTCGAGGACCTTTTGTGGGGCCTTCAGGCAGAAAAACTGCGCGGAGCCTGTCTGGATGTATTGGAAGTGGAATCGAAAGACTTTGAGGATCTGCATCAGCAAAAAGAGAACAAAAGCGTTCTGGATTCACTCATCGATCGTCGGGATGTGGTGCTTTCTCCACATATCGCCGGCTGGACGCACCAAAGCAAGCAGAAGATGGCTGATGTTCTTCTAAAAAAAATCGCGGCGCTGGCCTGATGCGTTGCACAGGGTATCGAACGCCATTACCTTTACAACATGCAGTTATTTCTGATCGTTCTCACGCTATTGGGCCTTGGATTTGCGGGCATTGCCATCAAGATCTGGGCAAAAAAGGATGGTGAATTTGCCGGCACCTGCGCCAGTCAGAGCCCTTTCCTCAATGAAGAAGGTGAATCTTGTAGTTTTTGCGGAGCAGCACCCGACCAGAAGTGTCAGAAAGAAGATGCGACTGCCAAAGGCGTCTAAGCCTCACCTGGGAAAGCCAGGCGAAAACCACTCGGCCCACTCCCCTTTCTTATCGGTATAGATCAGATAGGCCTCCAACCCAGGTTGTTCCTGCACCCATTCTCTGGCACCTTTGAATCCGCACGCCATAAGTGCCGTGCCCCAAGCGTCAGCCTTGGTCGCGCTGGCAGCGATCACAGTCGCACTCAGCAGGCGGTCATTTGTGCTCCGTCCCGTGTTTGGATCGATGGAATGGCCATGGCGTCTGCCTGTCGTTGGGTCTTCTATGAATTTTCTGTAATTGCCCGAAGTGGCCAGAGCACGGTCTTTCAAGGGCAGAACCCTTTGTAAACGGTCTTCAAGCTGCTCATCTGTAGGCTTGTCGATCCCAATTCTCCAGACCTTGTCATCGATGTTCCTGCCTTTGCATCTCAACTCACCGCCCACTTCCACCATATAGTGGCGTACCCCACGCGACTCAAGCAACTGCGCAATGAGATCGACCGTATAGCCCTGTGCAATGCCGTTCACATCCAATTGTGCACCCTCACTCAGCCACAAACTGTCCTTCTTTCGGTGAACCTTGTCCCAGCCACTGGAGGCCATCGCCTGGGCCAGGGCGCTGTCCGTTGGAACTGCATTCGTCTTCCGGTGAAAACCCCAGCAATGGATCACCGCGCCCATGCTGATATCGAAAAAACCCTTTGATTCCTTCCATAAAAGGAATGCGCTGTCCATGACGGCCCAAAGGCGTTCATCCTTTTGAAAAAGCGTATCGCCCCTATTGAGTTTGGAGATGCTGCTGTTGGGTTCCCATGCGGACAAGCTCATGTCCACAGCCAGGAAAAGACTGTCGATGGACGATTGATGATCGATGCCCGGTGTGCTTATATAGGACACCTGGTAGGTGCTCCCCTGCGCTCTTCCATAGTTCTGACGCTGAACGAACTCGTCTTGTGAACAGGCCGAGAACAGCATCAAAAAAAGAAGCCATCCGAAGATGGCCTGAAAGCGGTCGATCGCGGTCATCCGCCAAAATCGTCAAAGGCGACATGCTCGGGTGGAACGCCCCAGTCGTCACACATCTTCAGTACGGCAGCATTCATCATGGGCGGGCCACAGAAGTAGAACTCGATCTCTTCTGGCTCTGGATGAGTACTCAGGTACTGATCAATAAAGGCTTGGTGAACGAAACCAAGGAATCCATCTCCCTCCCGGTCCTCAATGTCCTTGGAAACCTTCCAATTGTCCTCCTCCATGGGTTCGGAAAGAACCACGTGGAAGCGGAAATTGGGGAATTCTTTTTCGATCCGACGGAAGTGCTCAATGTAGAACAACTCGCGCTTGGAACGTCCTCCGTACCAGTAGCTCACCTTTCGGCCGGTCTTCAGCGTGTGGAAAAGGTG
>CATILC010000106.1 GCA_949516455.1 Flavobacteriia bacterium
TATTGGTCTTTCGGTCTTTGCCGCTGTACTCGCTCATCGCCAATCTGTTCCTTCTGCCCGTTGTCAGCCTTTTGATGCCACTGGGTTTTCTTCATTGGGCACTGAGCACGGTCGGTCTTTGGCAGGGTCCAACGGCTTGGGCACTCGCGAAAGGGACATCTTTCCTAATGGGTACCGCGGAAATGATCGGATCATGGCCCAACTCCGTTTTGGAGATCCCACTATTGGCTTTCGAGGTGCAGATCGCTTTCCTTTTGCTTTGGATCCTGCTCACCCTTTATTGGTTGCGCATACTCAGGCCGCCTGTCTCCTTGCTTTTTGCCTTGTCGATCTTGGCTGTAGGACTGCATATTCGCGACCAAAGGCAAATGCGCACAACGGTCCATGCACTGGATTCTGAACTATTGGTCAGTCAGCGCAGCGGATGGAAGATGATGGTCTATGGGGCGCGTCCGATCAAAAACGACCGCTGGAAAAAGATCGTACCCTTTGGCTATTCCTCAGATTTCCGAGTGGATGAGCTGCTGGCTGTGGGCGATCGCTTAGTGTTGATCGATCCCAACAACGAATGGGAATCGGTGCACAGTTCTTGGCGGTTGACCCGCGTGAACGGTGTTCCGCTGCTGATCGACCGTGATCAGAGGGACACTTTGGACTTGCTTTCTTCTTCTGTGTCGCTCCGCTGATCGCGTGCGAAGAAGTAGATGCTCCTTTTGATCTCCTGAAAGTCCAGGGGCTTTTTAAGCACCCGTTGAACTCCCGCATTCATGGCCAGGCCTCCGGGGTCGGTTGCGCTCAGTCCGAGAATGGGCATCTGCTGATCTTCCTCCCTGTAGTTTCGAACCCATTCGAGCATGTTGTAGGGCGGCAGATGAAGGTCGAGCAGAAGAAGAGAAAACGGCCCTTCCATTTTGAGTAATTCGTCCAGTTCTGACGAATGATGTGCGATCTGTACTGTGGCACCCAGGCGGCTCAAGAGAATCTCGAGTTGTTGCTGGATCACCTCGTCGTCTTCCGCAATGATCGCTTTTTTCCCCTGCAGGATGAAGACATCCTCTGCTATGTCTGACATACGTTCTTTTACTTAACAGTGCGCCCTCAGGGGAAAAGAGCCACTGGAATAACTTATAAAGCCTCACAAAAAAGGCAGGTAGTCATATCACACCGCTACAACCGGCTACCCTTGCTTCATTCCTGACCTGGGGGAGTTCACCAGGAGCTGGTTGTATGGTACCTGCCCGGTCGCGAATATAGGGCATTCCCACAGGTTTGAGCGCTAGTCGTTGCAGGACTATCTTAGACCAAAATTTTATCAAATGAGCACAGAAGCCAAACGCTATGGATTATTTCTTGGGATATTTTCTCTTTTGTCTGGGGGCCTTTTTTATGCAACAGGTATGACCGAGGCCGGGGAGAACAATCCTGTTCAGTCGGTTTTGTCCATTGCGGTGATGATCGTGCTCTTCATCCTGGCCGCTCGGGACCAGAAAAAAAGACAGGGCGGTTACCTGAGCTACGGCGAAGGGTTCAAGACGATGCTGGGTGCAGGAGTGATCAGTACGCTTTTTTCCCTTATTTGGGTAATGATCCTGATCTACATTTTGGAACCGGGTTATGTGGATTTGATCCTGGACAACAGCTACGAACAAATGATGGAACAAAATCCGAATATGACGGATGCGGAAGTGGAAATGGCGCTGGGCATGACCGAGAAATTTGTCAGTCCCGGCTGGATGGTGATCTGGATCCTCTTCGGGGGAATTCTCTCATCGGCCTTCTTTGCCGCGTTGATGGCCATGGCTACGAGCAAGAAGCGTCCGCCTTTTGTGGCCACGAATGAAGATCCAAAAGGCTAAATGCAGCTCTCTCTGGTCATCCCGCTCCTGAACGAGGAAGAATCGCTGAGGGAACTGCACGATTGGATCGACCGTGTCACCAAAGAGCACGGCATCGAGCGCGAGATCCTGTTCATAGACGACGGATCGACCGATGCTTCTTGGGAAGTGATCCAGGAACTGGCCAATAAAGATGCGCAGACAAAAGGCATCCGTTTTCGTAGAAACCACGGAAAGTCCGCGGCATTGAATGTGGGCTTCAAGCAGGTCAGCGGAGATGTGGTCATCACCATGGATGCGGATCTGCAAGACAGCCCGGATGAGATCCCTGCTCTGATGGACATGATCCAGAAAGAAGGCTACGATCTGGTTTCTGGCTGGAAGAGAAAGCGCTACGATCCCATCACCAAGACCCTGCCCACCAAGCTGTTCAACTGGGCTGCACGAAGATCTTCAGGCATCTATCTGCACGACTTCAACTGCGGTCTGAAGGCTTATAAGGGCGAAGTGGTGCACCAGATCGATGTGCAGGGTGAAATGCACCGCTACATTCCGATCCTGGCCAAAACAGCGGGTTACGGCAAGATCGGGGAGAAGGTGGTTCAGCACCAGGCGCGCAAGTACGGAACGACCAAATTCGGCTGGGAGCGATTCATCAATGGCTTTCTGGACCTGATGACGCTTTCCTTCGTTGGGCGTTTTTCCCGCAGACCCATGCATTTCTTTGGATTGTACGGGGTATTGGTCTTCGCACTCGGTTTCTTTTCTGCGCTCTACATCGGTGCCTCCAAGATCGTGCGGCTGAAAATGGGACTCAAGACGATCCTGGTGACAGACAGCCCTTGGTTCTACATTGCCCTTACTTGTATGATCTTGGGTTCGATGCTGTTCCTTACAGGCTTCATGGCCGAGCTCGTCGTTCGGAATTCTTCCAAAAAGATGAGCTACACCGTAGGCGAGACCCTCAATCTCGATAAGTGAGTCTGCTTTGAAGTACAGCCTCATTGCACCGACTTTTGGTCGGCCCGAAGAAGTCTCGGAATTTCTGGAAAGCCTGTCAAAGCTCGACTACAGCGATTTTGAGCTGATCCTGTCCGACGGAACGCCCGGGGATACTCTGCGGCCTCAGATAAAGGGCTGGATCGATCGCTCCGAGGGCCGCTTTCGCATTTTATACGAGGAGTTCCTTCCCGTTTCCGATGCCCGCAACCTGGCGGCAAAAGAGGCAAAGGGCGCGTACTTGATCTTTCTCGATTCGGACTGTTTGATCCCTCCGGGCTATCTGCGTGCGGTGGATGCATTTCTCACTGCGGATCCAGTGGATCTCTTTGGCGGTCCGGATGCGGCGGATGAAGATTTCAGCCTGCTCCAGAAGTCGATCTCCTATTCCATGACCAGCTTTCTGACCACGGGAGGGATCAGAGGCGGGAAGAAGAGCACGACCTCTTATCAGCCCCGCGGGTTCAATATGGGCATCCGAAAAAGCGCATTCGATTCGGTCAATGGCTACGATGAAAAGCTGAAATGCGGCGAGGATGTCGATCTGAGTCTGCGGCTGCAGGCAGCGGGTTACCGCTCGGCTTTTATATCAGGAGCCGAGGTTTACCACAAGCGTCGGACGAACTTGAAGGCCTTTTTTCGGCAGGTGTACCGATTCGGCGCGGCGCGCATCGATCTGTCCAAAAAGCATTCGGGGCAACTCAAGCTGACCCATCTGTTTCCGCTGTTCTTTAGCTTGTTTGCGCTTATATCGTTAAGCTCACTGGCCTTTGCTCCGCTGTATTCGTCTGTATTTTTTGGCTATTTGGGTCTTGTTTTTCTGCATGCCCTTTGGAGTACAAGGGATATCCGCGCAGCGTTTTTGGCCTTGGTCACCAGCCTGACGATGTTCTTTGGCTATGGATGGGGATTGCTTCGAAATGCCCTGCACCATCTGTTCCGCGGCCGGGGAATGGATATCTAAAAAGACTGTCCTTCAGATAGGATGGACCGATCCGTATTGTGCGACCTGAAATCCCATCTCCCGAACGAGCTGCAATTCGGGGCTGCCCGCTTTCAGTAGCGGATTGGTGTGGTTGAAGTGAATGAAGTGCACTTTGCGTTTATCTTCCTCAGACAAGGCCGATAAGCGCTCCATGCTCTCACGCACCGAAGGGTGGGGGATCTCAGACATGTCGCGCTTGGGCAGTTCGGCCCCGCTGAAGAAGGTGGCATCCAAAAAGGCCAGGTCTACGGCTTTTATCTCCTGGGCAATGTCTTTCGACCACTTCTCCCATTTATCGATGTCCGGAATGAAAAGCACTTTCTTATTGGGACCGGAAATCTCGAAACCGACCGTCTCGGAATACTCGTCGCGGTGCGGCACTCGGAATGCACGGATGGAAAGGCGCTCAGAGAGTTTTCTCCATTGACCTTCTTCCAGCTCCTCCAGCCGAATATTGCCGCGTTCGACCAACTGCTCCCAGGGTCCGTTGGAAGAGAGGAAGGATGCCATTCTGGGCATCACATGAACGGGCATCTGCTGCGCATCCATGGCCTCTTTCCCGAGGTACATCAATCCGCTGTAATGACCGATGTGGGCATGGGTCAGAAACAGTCCGTCCAA
>CATILC010000107.1 GCA_949516455.1 Flavobacteriia bacterium
GTTTTCTCACTCAACTCCGGTTCATCCAAATCGATAAAAGCCTGCTTGGCTCCTTCCAAAGTGGAGATGCCCCTCGGAAGCTCTCGAATCAGAAAGGCCATTTCATTCAGATCAAGAACACTGTCCTCATTGGCCTCTGAGACCAACACGAAGTATTCCCTGTGGATATTGAGGACCTTGGTAAATGTTGCCTTTGCACCAACTATTTGAAATTGCTCAACAGCCTTGTCAAAATTGTTTTGATACTTGGTCCCTCTCTTTCGTGCGATGTCATTATTGGAGCCTACAACCCTAATGGGAGTTGAGTGCTTATCACCTAAGAGGTAATTGGAAGCGGCCTTGCCGTAGTTTCTGCCAATCTCTCGGACAATAGAATTGGTAAATGTCTTTGCGAAGCTCATTTGCTGGAATTAGGATGTCGCGATGAGCAATCTAAAAAACATTACGTTGAATGCCTTAGATCTGCTGTTGAATTCAATTCACCCTAAGTGGATGCAGGCTTTATGCTCGGCCACAAAGGCCGATTTGTACTGATTCTCTTACCCTGAATCTTCATGGGGCATCGCTGCTCAAAACCACTACTTTAGCATCGCTTGAAAAATTTGAGAAACACGGTTAATAACCATGAGCAAGCATTTGAGTACTTCAGAGGGCCAAGTACAGGGGGTCTGCAAATTGTGCGGGCATAAAAAGCTGGAAGTGATCGACCACACAGCCAAGTGTACAGGCTGCGGCGCATTGCTTTACTACCCCTATCCAGACGACAGTTCTTTGGAGGTCGATACTGAAAAAGAATCGGTAGAGGATATTCAGAAATCTTGGTTTGGTTACTACAAAATGGCCTCGAAGTTGAATCACGAGAACTTCAGCCACATGTTCCTCTTCACCATTCCTGAACCGGAGGAATTCTTTCAAAAGAACCTTAAGATCCTTGATTACGGTGGTGGTGGAGGTCAATTCGCCTTTGTGGTGCGTTCCATGCTTCCGATGGCCGATGTCCACATTGTGGATATCAACGATCATGCACTGATCGATCAGTACAGCACGCTGAACAAGCAGATCAAATGGAAGGACTTTGAAAAGGACGAGACCCTATTCGATTATATTTTCTTGAACGACGTGTTTGAGCATGTCAATGATCCGGAAGCGGTGCTGAAAAATCTTTCCGTAAAGCTCGCTCCGGGCGGCAGGATGTTCATAGACACCCCTAAGCAGTTCTGGCTTTATCCCGTATTGAGAAGGGTAAATAGGAAACTGTATTCCAAATTGCTCAAAGGAACCGTGAGCCGCGCCCATTTGCAGATATGGACGCGCAAGTCATTTGAACACATCGTTGAAGAGGCGGGCCTGAAATTGGAGAAATACGAAGAGCTGAGTGAATTCACCCTGAAGCCGCATATCTATCTCCAAAATATGGGCATAAGAAGCCCGCTCATTCTGTGGCTGGGCAATCAATTCTACAAGAATGCCAAACTCTTAGCTAAGAATAAGATACAGGCACTGATCGTGAAGAAATAAAAAAGCCCCGTGAAGGGGCTTTCTCATGTGTGGTCTAGGGGCTTCAGGCCAAACCAAAGGACTTCTTGATGTCGTCCACGCGGTCGAGTTTCTCCCATGTGAAGAGTTCCACTTCCATCTCCTTGACACTGCCGTCCATGGAATCGAAGGTTCTCTTCTCCGTGCGGTAGGTGCGTCCCATATGCCCATAGGCAGCAGACTCCGTGTAGATCGGATTTCTGAGTTTGAGGTTGCGCTCGATGTGGTAGGGCTTCAAATCGAAGAGTTCGGTCACCTTCTCAGCGATCTGTCCATCGTTCATATCCACCTTGGCTGTTCCATAGGTTTCTACGAAAACACCCATGGGTTCCGCAACGCCAATGGCGTAACTGACCTGCACGAGCATCTGGTCGGCAACGCCTGCCGCGACCATGTTCTTGGCCACATGACGCACCGCGTATGCAGCTGAACGATCGACCTTGCTCGGGTCTTTTCCGGAGAAAGCGCCTCCGCCGTGGGCGCCTTTGCCTCCATAGGTATCGACAATGATCTTACGACCGGTGAGCCCTGTGTCTCCGTGTGGGCCGCCGATCACAAATTTGCCCGTGGGATTGATGTGGTATTTGATGTCCGAGCCGAAGAGCGCTTGTATATGGACCGGGAGTTGGCTCTTCACCCGGGGAATGAGAATGTTCTTGATGTCTTCCTCGATCTTTTTCAGCATCTCTGCCTCTGAGTCGAAGTCGTCGTGCTGGGTCGAAACAACAATGGCTTCGATGCGCTCGGGCTTGTGGTCATCAGAGTATTGAATGGTCACCTGAGACTTGGCGTCAGGACGCAGATAACCGATCTCATTGCCTTCTCTTCTCAGCGCAGCCAATTCCTTCAAAATGATGTGGGAGAGATCCAAGGCCAGCGGCATGTAGTTTTCCGTCTCGTTGGTGGCATAACCGAACATCATTCCCTGGTCACCCGCGCCCTGGTCTTCCGCCGTGGCACGGTCCACCCCTTGGCGGATGTCTTTGCTCTGCTCATGGATCGCATTCATGACCCCGCAACTGTTCCCGTCGAACATGTACTCGCTCTTGGTATAACCGATGCGGTTGATGGTGCTGCGGACGATCTTTTGGAAGTCGATCAGGGACTTGGACTTGACCTCTCCGGAAAGCACCACCTGACCGGTGGTGACCAAAGTCTCGCAGGCCACTTTGGAATAGGGGTCGAAGGCGAGGTAATGGTCCAGAACAGCATCGGAGATCTGGTCGGCCACCTTGTCGGGATGTCCTTCGGATACGGATTCAGAGGTAAAGAAGTACGACATGTCGCTTTAGTGCTTTTTTCGTTAGTGGTCGATTGCAGGGGAAGCGGCGCCGAAACACTGCTTTAGCATTTTTTAGCGTGGTTGCAATCAGCCAAATTTTTCCACTGCGCAAATGTACTTTTTTAATCAAAAGATGAGCAAGTCGGTTTATATTTGCA
>CATILC010000108.1 GCA_949516455.1 Flavobacteriia bacterium
CCAGCAAAGAACTTTCGGTCATGAGCTACAATGTCCGTCTGTTCAATCGGTTGGGATGGATCCAGCAGGACGGCGTGCCTGAGGCCATTGCACGGCTCATCGATCGGGCGGACCCATCCGTTCTCTGTATACAGGAATACCACAAACGGGCGCCCGCGCCACAGCTCGATTTCCCGCATTCCTATGTTTGGACCACGGGTGCAAGAAAGGTCTTCGGAATGAGCATCATGAGCCAATATCCGATCCTCGATACAGGAAGTGTGGCCTATGGGGATGCATTGACCGGAACCCTGAATCAGCGATTCATCTGGGCGGATATTGGGGTAGACACCGATACGTTGAGGGTGATCAATGCCCATCTTTCGAGCATCAAACTCAGAAATTCAGACATCGAGGTGGTGCAGGGTCATTTGCCCACGGACGATCCAGACGGGCTGAAAAAAGAGGTCTGGCAGATCGGTGGCCGCATTCAGCGAGCGCTTGTTCAACACGGCCAGCAGATCGATGTTCTTTTGGCCTTTACAGAGAACAGTCCGCACCCCGTGATCGTCTGTGCCGACTTGAATGAGACAAGCTCAGGTTACTGCCATGCACAACTCGAATCGCGATTGCAAGACAGTTTTCGACAAGCCGGAAAGGGTCTGGGCGGAACCTACCCGCGGATCGGTTTTCCCCTGCGCATCGATCACATATTTCTCGATCCCTCCCTGGAAGTTCGTTCGCACAAGGTGATCCGTGAGAAACTCAGCGATCACTATCCGGTTCAGGCGTCTTTTTCTTTCCGATGAACGCGCCGTAGATCGAGAAGATTGAGCGGATTCGGCTCCAAACCATGCCATTCCTTGCCGTGGAACCGCAACGCCTCGTCATAAAAAAGTGGGATCAGAGGAAGCTGCCATTGGGTCAGACTGTCCATTTTCCGGTACAGTTCAGACCGCAGTGAATCTTCCGTAAGGCCCAAACTTTTGAGATATAGAGCGTCCAGCTGCGGATCATTGAAGTGGGTATAGTTCGGCCCGAAAGGAGAACGGTTGCCATTGACAAACAGAGACAGATAATTCTGGGCGTCTGGGTAATCCGCGATCCAACTCGCTCGAAAGACCTGAAATTTACCCTGGGCCATGCCCTCGCGAAGCAAACTGGCCGGAACGATCTCCACCTGAACTTCGAATCCAACCGCGATCAGTTGCGCCTGAATGAACTCGCACAGGTCCCGGTAGTTGGCCGGCGTGTGAAGGGTGAATGCCGGTACCTGTCCTTCGTTTTCCACTTGCCAGTCTCTGATCCATTTCCGCGCGCTGTCCGGTTGGTAGAGTTGCTTTTCGATCGACTCGTAACGACCGCTGAGTCCCTGTGGTATCAGTCCAGAGACACGCGGGTTGCCCATTCCCTTTCTCAGATATTGCAGCATGGAAGGGCGATCTATGGCAGCGTGAAAAGCCTTTCTCAAACGTCGGTCTTGCAGACAGTGTGGAGATCCATTCACCGGTCCCTGGAAGATGCCGAGGTACTCGGTATTCAGGTAATTCCCCTTTTCCATGACCAGCTGTGCTCTGTGTCGCTTAGACAGATCACCCTGATCGTCCACCAAGTCATGAATGTAGGAAGGGTCCAGCCCAGAGATCATATCGATCCTTCCACGGAGCAATTCGAGGTATTCTGCCTGCTTGTCGGGAAGAAAGCGGATGGAGACGGCATCGATATAGGGAAGAGATACGCCGTGCTGATCTCTAAGGAAATAGGCATCATTCTTTCTCAGGACGAGTTTTTCATTCGGCAGCCATCGCTGGAACTGAAAGGGCCCGGTACCGACAGGCTCTTCTCCGAAAGCCGCACCCAGCTTTTGTACAGCTTCCTTGGACACCACCGATGCATACGCCATGCTCAAGGTGGAGAGAAAGGGCGGAAATCGCTGGCTCAGTTCGATCTTCAAGGTGCTGTCATTCTTCACCTCGATCCGGGAAACCGGGGCCATCACCCAGGTGCCTGGAGATGCCCATTGCTCGGAGCGCAGCCGCTCAAGACTAAAAGCCACATCCTCAGCGGTGAGCCTGCGGCTGGTCAAATGCGCACTTGGATGGAACAAAACATCGGTGCGCAGATGAAAGAGGTATGTGCGCCCCGAGTCAGTGATCTCCCAGCTTCGCGCGAGCGCTGGTACGGGATGGAGGGCATGGTCGAGTTCCACCAAGGTGCTGAACAATTGGTGAACTGCCCAGATATTCCCCTGAACCCTTGCATAGACGGGATCCAGACTGGAAATACCGCTGGATTGATTGTAGCGAAAGATCATGCGCTCCCCGTATTCATCCATCGGAGATTGGCAGGCCGACAGGCCGATCAACAGGACACAGAAGAGCTTGGAACAGTGGAAGCGCATGCAGATGGCCAAAGCTAATTCGAATTAGTTTTGCGCCATGGAGGAAACGGTGGAAAGCAAGCGCCGGGCGGCTTACTACACTTTGGGCTGCAAGCTCAATTATGCGGAGACCTCGGCCATTGCCAGAAGTTTGGAGAAGGAGGGTTACCGCCGTGTTGATTTTGGTGACCAGGCCGACCTGACCGTCATCAATACCTGCAGTGTTACTGAAAACGCTGACCGGGAAACCCGTTCCATCGTTTCACGAGCACTCCGTTCCAATCCCGATTCCCAAGTGGTGCTCACCGGTTGCTATGCCCAGTTGCGTCCTGAAGAAGTTGGTGCAATACCCGGTGTGGACCTGGTCTTGGGCGCTCAGGATAAATTCCAGATCGCTCGCTTTTTAGGAAATGGAGAAAAGCGGACACAGGCAGAGGTTCACAGCTGCGCCATCGAGGAGGTGGATCAGTTCATCGGCTCCTATTCCATTGGTGACCGCACGCGAAGTTTCCTGAAAGTGCAGGATGGATGCGATTACAAATGCACTTATTGCACCATACCCAAAGCCAGAGGCATCAGCAGAAGTGATCGTCTTGAGAATGTGGTTCAAAAGGCCAGCGAGATCGCGTCCCAAGGGATCAAAGAGATCGTTCTCACCGGAGTGAATACCGGCGATTACGGCAAGGGGGAATTTGGCAACAAGAAGCATGAGCACACTTTCATGGACCTGTTGCGGGCATTGGACGAGGTATCGGGCATAGACCGCATCCGCATATCCTCTCTCGAGCCCAATCTTTTGCATGAGGAAATGGTTGAATTTGTTGCCGGATCGCATCGATTCGTTCCTCATTTTCACCTGCCCCTGCAGAGCGGAAATGACGAGATCCTCGGGAAAATGAAACGCAGGTACAGACGTGCCCTCTACCGTGAACGACTCGAGTGGATCAAGGGACGGATGCCGGATGCATGTATTGGAGCGGATGTTTTGGTGGGATTCCCCGGGGAAACAGAACAACACTTTGCAGATACCCACCAATTCCTGAGTGATCTGCCCCTTTCATATTTGCATGTATTCACTTATTCGGAACGCCCGGGTACGGAGGCGGTGAACATGGATCAGGTTGTGCCCATGCCGCAGCGCAAGGAGCGGAATCAACGACTCCGTTTACTGAGTGAGAAAAAAAGAAATCTGTTCTACAGATCCCATATCGGGAGTCAGAGACGCGTTTTGTGGGAGGCCAATGAAAAAGATGGAATGATGCAGGGCTACACCGAAAACTACATTCGGCTCCATCGGCCCTACGACGCCGGCTTGGTCAATCAGTTGGAAGAAGTCCGCGTTGGGAATGCCGACGAAAAGGGGCGATTCCAGGTCCTTTGACCCCTGCCCCGATCAGGGCAAAAAAAAGCAGCCTCAGAAATCCAAGGCTGCTGAACAATCATTTTCCAGTGATGCTTACTGCGCGACGCCTACCAATTCAACATCGAAGATGAGTGTGGCATCGGGTGGGATGACACCTCCAGCTCCTCTCGATCCGTATCCGAGTTCAGATGGAATGATCAGCCGGGCCTTGTCCCCAACGGACAGCATAGCGATGCCTTCCTTCCAGCCCTCGATGACCTGAGCCTGCGGACCGTAGGGAAGTGTGAAGGGCGCATAGGGTTCGCGACCGGGGTTGTAGATGCCTTCTTCCTGGGCGATGCTCTTGATCGATGTGTCGAACAAGGTGCCGTCCAGCAGATAACCCGCGTAATGTACTTCCACCATTTGTCCCATCTCAGGCTTTACTCCATTGCCCTTCTCCTTGAAGATGATGCCCAATCCTGAAGCAGTGACTTCAGCGTCTTTCATGGCCTCTTCCAGTTTTTTGCGCGCCTCTTCCTTCTTCGCCTCTTCAGCCTTGGCCTGCGCCTCCTTGGCCTCATTGAATGCAGCCAATCCGTCGAATTGTTCTGCTGCTTTTCCCTTTCGAAGGATCTGCAGTGAATTCAGTACCACGTCCGTCTTGGGCTTATCCCCTGGCAGCTTCTCTACCTTGGTGATCTTGTCCGCTACTTCCTGTCCGCTGACCACCTTGCCGAACACGCTGTGGCGGTTGTCCAACCAAGGCGTTTCTTTCACGGTGATGAAGAACTGACTGCCGTTGGTTCCAGGTCCTGAATTGGCCATGCTCAATATGCCGGGACTTGAATGGGTCAGGCTTTCATCGAATTCGTCGGCGAACTGATAGCCAGGTCCTCCTTGTCCCGTTCCCTGTGGGTCACCGCCTTGGATCATAAAATCCGGGATCACCCGGTGAAAGATGGTTCCATCGTAGAAGGGGGTTCCCTCCTCCTTCACATCGTTGGGCATTTTGCCTTCGGCCAATGCAACGAAATTGCCCACCGTCATAGGGGCCTTCTCCATTTCCAATTGGACCAGAATATCTCCTTCCGTAATTTGAAACAGGGCAAATAAGCCCTCCTCCAGCATGACTTCTTCTCCGTTCACCGTCGTATGATTCTGAGAGTTACATGAATTCAATGCGATGACGACCATGAGTCCGGCAAGCACTTTTTTCATTGGTTTGATTTTTAGCCTTGCGAAGGAACGCAATACACCCGAGAAATCCTTGGTCAAGGGAGAATTTGGAGCATTTTCACCCTGCCCGCGATCACCGAGCGCAAGGGAACCTTCCCGCTCTTGCCAGCTACCCCGTAGGCCAGGTGAGCGGGCATGACAAACCG
>CATILC010000109.1 GCA_949516455.1 Flavobacteriia bacterium
TTCTGGATCGAACTGCCACTTGCGCTCGGAACCGTTGGAGGACTCACAGCACTTCATCCCATGGTCAAGCTGGCTCATGAAATGCTGGGCCATCCCACGGCCGAGGATCTGATGAAGATCGTAGCTGTTTCTGGTCTCGCCCAGAACTTTGGTGCCCTGAGGGCCTTGGTGACCACCGGAATCCAGAAAGGCCACATGAAGATGCATCTGTTCAACATCCTCAATCAACTGGAAGCGACGGAAGAAGAAAAAAAAGAGATCGTGGCCTTTTTCGCAGACAAGGTCGTGGTGCACAATGAGGTGGTGCGCAAATTCTGCTCGCTTCGTGGGCTGCCCTACGCTCCTGAGTCGACCAAACGCAATTCTTGATGTTTCGTCCCGGTGCCTATTTCAGTCCGGGGAAACTGCTCCTTTCTGGAGAATATCTAGTGCTTCGCGGGGCCAAGTGCCTTTCGCTGCCTACCCGATTCGGTCAGCATCTTCAGGTAGAAACAGCCGACGAGCCATGTATCGAATGGCGGGTGCAGGATCGGGAAGACAAGGTATTATATGAATCAAGCTGGACACTGCACGGCCAGTTGATCGAATCCAGCGGTGCGGCCTGGGACGAGCAGGTGAGACGTACGCTCAAGGCCGTATTAAAGCAAGGAAAACAGGAACGAGGGGTCAGGCTCCGTTTCCAACTGGACCATCCCTCTGAATGGGGCCTCGGGAGCAGTGCCACGCTCGTGGCCAACATCGCTCGGGCCACCCATACAGATGCACTCGAACTGTTCTTTGCCACTCAAAAGGGCAGTGGATATGATGTGGCGACTTCCTTTCAGGCTGCGCCTTTGTTCTATTGGTTGGAAGATGGGGTCGGGCGATGGGAGAAGGTCGATTTCGATCCTCCGTTCAAGACACATTTGTTTTTCGTCTACCTCGGACAAAAACAAGACAGCGCATCTGAAGTGACACGATTTTCAGCTTTGGACATCCCGTCTTCGGATGTGTCCGCGGTCAGCGAATGGACGGACATCATGCATGCATCCAAGCGTTTGAAGCCTTTTACTGAAGCCTGCCGCTCCCACGAAGCCCTGCTTTCCAAGCTGATCCAGCGGCCTACGGTCCAAGACAGGCTTTTCCCAGATTTTCCGGGCGTTGTCAAATCCCTTGGGGCCTGGGGCGGCGATTTTGTCATGGCCGCAGCGGATGAACCTTCTGAAGCAGAATCCTATTTCAACAAAAAGGGCTACCCGGTCTGTCTGAGTTTTTCAGACATCTTTCGGACAGACCATCAGCGTGACGACGATCAGAGAGCACGTATTTTAGAGAGATGAGTCTGGGTCGCATCTTATTTGTTCTTTGCGCATTTGTCTTTTCGAGTGCCGCCCTCCGTGCGGCGCACTTGGTGGGCGGAGAGATGAGCTATGAATGTTTGGGCAACGGTCTGTATTCCGTTCAGGTCATCATCTACAGAGACTGCAACAGTACCGGTGCCGCCTTCGACGATTCCATTGCCGTTTCCGCCTATCGAAACTTGCCGCAGAGCGGATATCCCATCTACGCAGACCTGTTTCTCAAGCATGGAGCCGTAACTCAGTTGCCCAGCACGCTGAACAATCCTTGTTTGCAGAGTCCCCCGAACTTATGTACGGAGTTCACGGTCTACTCCGGCACCATGAGCCTGCCCTCAAGCAACAGCGGTTATTTGCTTGCCCACCAAAGATGCTGCCGAAACAACACGGTCAATAATGTGCCGAATTCAGGCATTTGGGGCAATACTTTCACGACCACCATCCCCTCGAACGATGCCTGCAACAGCAGTCCCCGCTTCAATGATCATCCTCCGGTGGTGATGTGCCAGAACGACCAGCTGAATTTCGATCATTCGGCTGCCGATCAGGATGGCGACAGTTTGTATTACCGGCTCTGCAACGCTTTCCACGGGGGCAGTCAGCAGGCGCCCACTCCATATCCACTTGTACCGCCACCCTACACGACCATACCGTATACGGCGGGCCTGAACGCGGCGAATCCCATTCCTTCATCTCCGCCAATATCCATCGATCCGCAGACGGGTCTTTTGACCGGTCAGCCCACTGTGCAGGGGCAGTATCTGTTCACGGTCTGCGTGGAAGAATACGATCAGGGAGTACTCCTGAGTACGGTCCGGAGAGACTTTCAGATCAATGTGGCCAATTGTCAGGGGAATGTGGTCAGCCGCGTGACCCCTCAGATCCAGTTGTCCGATCCTGTTTTCTGCAATGGGCGGACCGTTTCCTTTGAGCACAGCAGCACAGGCGGTCAGAGTTTTCTCTGGGAATTCAACGATCCCGCCAATCCAAATGACACATCGACCCTGAGTTCACCCACCTATACGTTCAGTGATACGGGCGTTTACACGGTCTATCTGATCGCCAATCCGAACACTCCTTGCGCCGATACGAGCTTTGAACGCTTTGAGCTGAGGTATCCGCTCGAACCAGAGATCCAGATTTCCGGTCAGCTGTGTCTCAACGATCAGAACATTCAGCTGGAGGCCAAGGGGAATTTCAGTTCATTGGCCAGCTTCGAATGGACGGTGAACGGTCAAAATTGGACCGGACAACAGATCGGACTCTCCGCCTTGACCGGCCTCGGACCACATTCGGTGAGGCTTCGTGTCGAAGACTTCAACTGCATCGCTGAGGACAGCACCGAATTCACGCTGCGGACCAAGCCGGGCATCTTTGGGGACCTTTCGCCACTGACGGGCTGTGCGCCTTTGGAAGTGCTGATGGACGACAGTTCATCATCTGAACCCTGGACGCGCCATCGATGGGATTTTGGCGATGGGCAGTTTTCAGATCAGACCACACCCTTGCATACCTACCAGCAGGCAGGTGTATATACGGTCACCCATTCAGTTTGGAGCGATACAGCGTGTATTGACAGTGCGTTCAATCGGTATTTTCAGCGGATAGATGTATTGCCGGCTCCACGTGCGGATCTGTGGGTGGACACTCAAAGAGTGAGTATCTACACTCCGCAGTTCGTGTTTCGCGATTCCAGCAGTTCTGATGCTGTACAGTGGGGCACGATCATGGATGATGGCACGGAATATCTGGGTGAGAAGTATTGGGTACATGCTTATGCGGATACGGGAACCTACACCGTCAGTCATTGGGTGCTTGCGGCCAATGGATGTTCGGATACGGTGCTTCGTACACTTCGTGTAGATGCTGAGTTCCGCGTCTTCATTCCCAATGCTTTCCGCCCGAATGACGACGGGAGAAATGAGGTCTTCAGGCCATACGGCGCAGACTGGCGAAA
>CATILC010000110.1 GCA_949516455.1 Flavobacteriia bacterium
CATCGGCATTCATCAATTCAAGTCCGGAGAGACAACTTCTGAAATCAAGCCATTCCTTCTCAAGTCCTTCTTTTCTCTTTGTTTCGGTCTGAAGTCTGTCCTGCGCATTTGCATGCAATTCCAATTCTTCGAATGCAAGTCCGATCTCCCGTTCGTCCCTGTAGGACTGCGGCATTTGTGCCGTCAATGGCTGAATGCCCAGCCACAGGAGCGGAAGGGTCAAAAATTTCTTAGTCATCAAAATAAAAATATGTGCAGGGTCAGGACGATCACTGAAGAGACAGATCAAGTCTTCAACGGCTGATGTTGATTAATATTGAAGGCAGATGCCGACATGCAAAGGCCTATTTTACCACCGATCATGACCAAAAAACCCAGTTTCTTCCTCGCCCTGTTTCCGGTTCTCTTTCTGATCGTTGCCCTGAGTGTCAATGTGGTCGGTGTGTATGGAGATGATGCGCTCAGCGGATCGAATCAGGTCATCCTGCTCCTGAGCGGACTTTTGGCCATGATCGTTGGCCGTCAAATGGGTGTGGAATGGGATACGCTCTTTCAGGCTGTGGGGAAAAGCATCGCCAATTCAGCCACGGCCATGGTCATATTGCTGCTCATTGGCGGATTGGCGGCGAGTTGGTTGTTGGGTGGGGTTGTCCCGGCCATGATCCACTATGGCCTGGAGTTGCTCGATCCGACCTTTTTCCTTCCGGCCTCGCTCATCATCTGTGCAGCGGTTTCCCTGGCCACTGGAAGTTCCTGGTCCACCACAGCGACGATGGGCATCGCCCTGATCGGTATTGGGAAGGCCATGGGTATTTCCGAGGCCATGACAGCCGGAGCCGTGATCTCCGGCGCCTATTTCGGCGATAAGCTTTCCCCCCTTTCCGATACGACGAATCTTGCGCCGGCCATGGCTGGAACCGATCTCTTTACCCACATTCGGTACATGGCTTGGACCACCGTTCCGAGTATTTCCATCGCTCTGATCGCCTTCGTATTCATCGGTCTGGGCTCCGCTGAGAACGCAGAAGTGCAGCAGGCGGTTTATATACAGGAAGTATTGGAGATGCATTTCCACATGACGCCCTGGTTGTTCGCTGCGCCGGCTGTTGTGGTCTTGCTCATCGCTTTACGGGTGCCCGCCATACCATCCATTTTTTCAGGTATTGCCGCTGGATTGATCTGTGCGCTTCTCTTTCAGTCTGAATTGCTGTCCATCCTTCGTTCGACGGACGATGCGGAAGGACTGTATCGTTTGCTCATGGATACAGTGGCTCAAGGTCTGTCGGTCAGTACCGAAAGTGAGATGGTCAATGAACTTTTGAATACCTCTGGAATGAAGGGTATGCTCGGCACCATCTGGTTGATCCTGTCGGCCATGGTCTTTGGTGGTGCGATGGAAGGGGCTGGGCTTCTTCGGGTCATCAGTGAACGCTTGCTCAGACTGGCGCGAACGGATTTTTCCCTGATCGGAACGACTTCGGCGACCAGTATCGGGCTGAATCTGACGGCATCGGATCAGTATTTGGCCATCGTTGTACCCGGACGGATGTATGCGCAGGCGTATGAGGAACGCGGTCTTGCTCCTGAGAATCTGAGCCGGACCCTCGAAGACGCGGGAACGGTCACCTCTGTTCTGGTGCCTTGGAACACCTGCGGCGCCTATCAGAGTTCTGTTCTTGGCGTAGCTACAGGCGCCTACTTGCCCTATGCCATTTTCAACTGGCTCAGTCCGCTGATGACTCTTGTTTTTTCTTTTCTGGCTGTTCGCATCAAGCGGATCACCCGAAGCGCTGATTCAGAGGTAGAGGCTTAAACCGAAGGCGGCCATATTTTTTTTGTAATCGCTGATGACGATACGTTCCAATCCAATGCTTCCCGCAAAGCGTCCAAAGTGGAAGCGCAGATGTGCATCGCTTTCATTGACTCCAAGACCGTATACGAATCCTCCTTTGTAGGCTGCGGTCAGGCTGATGCCTTCGCCCATGAATACTTCCATCTGAAGGCCCGTGACCAGCGCATCTGCATCCAGCCCTTCGCCAAGGTGTCTCCAACCAATGAGCCAGCCCAAATTGAACGACTCGGTGCGAATTCGGTCGTAGCAGAGGGTGGCGTTGAACAGAGAAAAACGGGTGCGCCGGTCTTTATCTCCATTGCTTCCGTCGAGAATGCTGCCGAAGAGTTCGGAGATGTGGGTATAGCTGCCTTCGAAAAAGAAATAGGGAGTGGGTCGAAGACGAACGCTCAACTGATTGCCGACTGTGGTGTTGCTGACCAGAAATCGGTCGGTCACATCGATCCGTGCCCTGCGCGTCTGATTTCCCGGCCGTTCAGCGATGTGATTCCCTTCCGTGGCCGTGCAGAAGGGATATCGGCTCAAGGGATGATTCAGATGTTCCTCTAGTCGGTAGTAGCCGATAAAGGCGCCGTAGGTTACATGACCGATAATGCGCAAGAAAAAGTTGTCCTGAAGAGAAGAATAGGACTGTGCACTCCTTTGCTGGCTTTGGTCCGATGCATCTCTGCTTTCTCCGGAGCGGTCTGGCCGACTCGATCGGGCAGGTCTTTCGGACTGTCTTTCTTTGATCTTTTCCTTGGCCTCGTCCAGTCTTACTTGGGCTGTGGCTGCATTTACAAAAGACAGAAAGAATGCGAATGTGAGAAGACGTTTGGTCATTGACGACATAACAGAAAAAGGAATCCGTTAAGAAGCGGAATGTACTTCTTTTCGGATCGCTTTATTGCCGTTCAGGCCGTGGCGTTGGCATCGACCACTTCCCAGGTGTGGTCGGCCAGCAATTTCACCGAATGCAGAAAGGTGAACGGCGACCTGCCCCAACTCCCGGGATCGATCATTGAGAGTAGGGTTTCTCCGTTGCTCCGTTCGTAGAGGTGGTAGACCCGGCCCACTAGGGGTTCAAAGCCGATCTTGGCCCGGTATACATCAAAGCTGGCCTGCCTTCGCTGAACGACTTTCTCTGCCTGTTGGCGCAAGAGATCGATCTGTTCCTTGATCTGGTCCAGTTGCATTTCGGTTTGCTCCTCCATACTGCTCAATGCCTTGCTCCTGAGACCTTTCAGATCGTCTGGACGAATGAGCGCGCTGCCCACGTGGTGTGCGTAGGGAAGGGTGGAGGGGGTCTCCGTGATCTTGTCCCGGTCAATCGGATTCTCCAAGGGCGATTCGTGTTCGGGCATTGATGGTGCGGTTAGCGGTCGTGTGTCGGCCAAGGATGCGCAGATTTTCTCTTCGAACTTCTGGATCACTCTTCAGGGCCCAAAGTTCTGCCACATTCTTGCTTCCTTCACCTTCCTCAACAACTGGAAGGGGGTAATTTGTTCCCGGGACAAAGTTGTAAAAAGCAGATTCCATGGTTGTGAGTAACCAGGGTCGATGAACGATGGGCGCAGGCAAAGTCTGCAGTTCGGGCACCCACTTTCGGATGAATACAGCCTCTGGATCGTGATCAATCGCCTGTTTTACAGGATTGTAGGTCCGAATGGCATTGATCCCGGTCACTCCAGCTTGCATTTGAAACTGAGGGTAGTGAATGCCGGGTTCGTAATCGAGGAAGAGACGGGCCATGTGGTCGGCACCTGCCTGCCAGGGTTGCCACAGCTGATGCGTGAGAAAGCTCACGAGCATGGCCCGCATGCGAAAGTTGAGGTAACCGGTTTCCTTTAGGCAGCGCATACTGGCATCCACCAGCGGGAAACCCGTGGCGCCCTTCTTCCAGGCTTCTACCAGCTCGGGTCGTTCGGGGCGCTCGATCTTGGAAAATCCTCTGTTGATGTCCTCGAATTCCATCCGATCCTCGGATTCGAATTTCTGGACGAAATGGGCATTCCAGTGGCAGCGGGAGAGGAATGAACGCAGAGCGGTCTTGTTCTTGCCTTCGTTCCGCTTTTTCTGTGCGGTCTGAACCACTTCGCGCATGCTCAGATGCCCCCAGGCCAAATAAGGAGAAAGCCGACTGCAGCTTTCTCTGCTCTCTGTGGGCTTGGACATCAGTCGGGAATATCGGCCCAGATCGGGAGCGGAAAGAAAGGCCTGCATGCGTCTGAATCCGTCGGTGCGTCCACCTTTCTGCATCTGGTCCGAAGGGGCTTCCAGTTTGGAGCGCAGCTCAGTGGGCGGAGGTGGCAGTTCAATCCGATGTAGGCGCAGGCTTTCCAATGGGATCGCCCGAATGGTCGTTTTCATATAGTTCCTCCACGCTTGGTCCCAGCCATTGCGGTCTTTGCTCCCCCTGCGCACCCCGTCTTTTGGCAACTGCAACCATTCAATACCGCGTTCTTTGAACCAGTGCGCCATACGCATATCGCGTCGATAGCTCCAGCGATTGCCGGTCTCCTCTAAACTGAGAACCCTTTGAAGGGAATAGCTCGTCGCAATTCGATAAAAAGCTTCTTGCGCCTCACAGCAACCGATCGACAACGCCTGCCCAACGGTTTGGTGCTCCTTGCGAAGGTCTTGAACGCCTTCCCATTGGAACCTCAGATGCCGAATATCCCAGTCTTTTTGTTTGAAAGACTCTGGTTCGATGAGCCAAAGAAGAATGAGGGGACGACCGGATGCAACAGCGATGGAAAGGGCATCGTGATCGTGGAGGCGCAGATCCCTTTTGAACCAGACCACATCCACCTCGATCATTTCCTTCAAAGCCGATCGATATTGCTGCGTATCCAATCGGCATGCTCGAACAGCGAGGCGCGTTGGGTGGGGTCCATACGGTCGAGGTTTCGATAGGCCATACCGATCCTTGGATTCTTTCTGAGTACCGCTGCATTTCGATCGAAAAAATCCCAGTACAGCGCGTTGAAGGGACAGGCGTCCGGACCGGTTTTCACCTTCGGATCGTAACGGCAGGAGCGGCAATGATCCGACATCTTGTGGATGTAATTCGCCGAACTGACGTAGGGTTTGGTAGCCATCACTCCGCCATCAGCAAACTGGCTCATGCCACGGGCGTTGGGCATTTCCACCCATTGTATGGCATCCATATAAATGCCCAAATACCAAGCGTCCACAGCATCGGGATGGCTGCCCAAAAGCAAGGCAAAATTCCCAGTCAGCATAAGGCGCTGTATGTGATGGGCATAGGCGTGTTCAAGGGATTGACCGATGGCATCCGACAGACAGGCCATTTTGGTATCACCTGTCCAGAACCATTCGGGAAGGGCCCGTTGATGATCGAAGAAGTTCTGCTGCGCATATTCGGGCATACGCGCCCAATAGATGCCACGTACGTATTCCCGCCAACCAAGGATCTGCCGAATGAACCCTTCAGCCTGCGAAATATCGATCTCGTCTTTTCGGGTTCTGTATTCGTTTTCCACTCGCTGGATGACCTCCAGGGGCGTGAGCATCTTGCAGTTCAGAGCGAAGGAAATCCGACTGTGGTACAAGCTCCATCCGCCCGGGGTCATCGCGTCCTGAAAGTCACCAAAGTGGGGCAAGAGCTCTGCACAAAAGACGTCCAGCAGTTCAAGTGATTCTGTGCGGTCGAGCGGCCATTCGAATTGGGAGGCATCCACTTTGCCAATGGTTTCCACACTTGCTTCCTCGATCTCCTTGACCAGTGCCTGAAGGTCATGGGCAAAAACATGAGGCACAGGTAGAACGATCCCTTTGGGCAGCTTCTTTCGGTTGCTTGCGTCAAAATTCCAATCTCCTCCCTCGGGCTGTTTGCCGTTCATCAGAACTTCCCATTTCTGCCGCATCATCC
>CATILC010000111.1 GCA_949516455.1 Flavobacteriia bacterium
GCAGCCGTTCAGCCGAAAGCCTTTCGGGCTTCCTCAAAGGTCTGCACATGCGCCTCCAGGATGTCGCTGAGTTTCTCCGAATACCCGCCGCCCATGCACACGGTGACAGGGATCCCTGCTCGAGCACAGCGCGAAAAAACCAGGGCATCGCGTTCCCGACATCCATTCAGACTCAGCCCGAGTCGACCCAGTTTATCAGTGGCCAGCACATCCACCCCGCTTTGAAAGAAAACGAACTCCGGACGCAAGCGATCAAAAAGGGCATCCAGGTGGCCATTCAAAAGTTCCAAATAGCGTTCATCCGGGCACCCATCCTCCAGAGCCACATCCAGATCGCTTTTTTCCTTGTGCAGGGGATAGTTGTTCTTCCCGTGCATACTGAAGGTGTAAACACGCGACTCGTTCTGAAGAAGCTCAGCGGTTCCATTGCCCTGGTGCACATCGAGATCGACGACCAAAAGCTGGGCATTCGGTCTTTTCTGCAGGTAGTGATCCGCAGCCAGCGCAATGTCATTGAAGAGGCAGAACCCCTCGCCGTGGTCGCTGTACGCATGGTGTGTGCCGCCAGCAATGTTCAGGGCGACACCTTCATTGAGCGCATGCTCCACATTCTGTACGGAGCCGCCACAGATGGTGTATTCCCGTTCCACCAACTGCTGGCTCAGCGGAAAACCCGTGCGACGTTCTTCCTGCCGGCTGAGACCACCTGCCTCCAGTTTCTGCACATAGTCCGGCTGGTGCACCCGAATGACTTCATCTCGGGTCAGGGCCTGCGGCCGGTACAGCTCGGATTCTTCGATCACTCCTTCCCGAATGAGTTGCTCGGGAAGAAGGGCATATTTCTCCATCGGAAAGCGATGTCCCTCAGGCAAGGAATGACAATAAATGGGATCGAAGGCGACTTTCACAAGGGCAAAACAAGAAAAACGACGGAAGGATCACCCTTCTATCTTTGTTTTTATGCGTCGGCTTCTGCTTCTGATGACTTTTTTGACCGGTCTGAGTGTCTGTGGACAGCAGCGGAAGAATCGCTCTTTTGTGCGTCTTCTGGACGATGGGCAAACCCTGCAGATAGAAGGGCAACTCGAATGGCAGGTGCATTGGGATACGCTGCCCGCGGTCGTCTGGCTTGAGCTTTGGCCGATCGCCCTTGGATCGGACCATTCCGTCATTGCCGAGCAGTGGTTGGAAGACCAGCAGACACGATTTCACTTCAGCAAAGAAGACGAACGCATTCAGGTCCAAAACCTCGCATTTCGCGACGGAAACGGACGACTCCATGCCTATGGTTGCGGACGCAGCCCGGAGCTGCTGCGTTTTCAAAAAGACCAGATCATGGAAAAGGGGGCGGATCGCTTGTCCATCCACTACAGCTATGAACTCTACTTCCCGGAGGAGGAACTCGACGGCATGGGGCTGCGCGAAGATGGATTGCTCCTCCAGCATTTCCTGCCGCGCATCAGCTACTTTGAAAACGGGCGATTTGCCCCGTCTCCAATGAACCGGGCCGAGGACCGCAACTTGCAGGAAATACACTGGATCCTCGAGCTCGACCTGCCACCTCCCTACTACCCGGTGCGTTCCATGCCCGGCCGGGGGCCTGTAAAGCTGGTCGATGAAGCCTTTGATCAGGGCGATTTTTCACCCCTGAAGGAAAGACGCGCATACCGTTTTGATGCGCCGCAGTATTCGGGATCGCATCAACTGCTGATCAGTAAAGCCGTACGAACACTCGTTGCCCCACAAAAAGGACTTCGACTGCTGGAGACCCAAACTGTTGAAAGCACACCCTCGACCGACGCGTACATCAAGCATATGCGGGGGATGCAGAGCTGGCTCAAAGAGCGCTACGGCATCGAAGACTCGCTCCATTGGACCCTCATCTGGACAGGGTCGGATCTGCCCGAAAGCGTGGAGCCCGGCCTGCTCTTCATCAATGAAGACCTCAAGGAACCCTATCCAGAATTGCATTTCGCCTCACGCTATTTCCGAAGTTTCACAGAGCGCCATTTGGCAGGCGTGCGGTATCCCTGGCTGGGCAAAGGCATTGGGCACTATTTGGCGCATACCTACATGGAGGCGGTGCATCCAGGAATGTCTTTGGGCGGCCCGTTCGAAAACAAGTGGCTCGCCAGGTTCTTTCGCGTGGATGAACTGCCGCTGGGCTACGAAAAACAAATACTCTATCTCTACCTGGCCCGGCAGGGACTCGATCAGAACAGCACCGACTCCACGGAAGCCTTTACACGGGGGACCTATGAAGCCCAAATGCGGGCAAAAAGCGCCATGCAGCTGAACTACCTGCACGACTTCATGGGCGATCGGAAATTCCGGATCGGTCTGTCCCGCTACCTCCGCTCCAAAGAGCATTCTGTCGCATCCTTCAGAGAAAATATGGCGCAGGCTTCGGCCTACCGCTCAGTGGACTGGTATTTCGAAGACCTGCTTCCGAGCCCCCGACCCATGGACTTCCGGCTCAACAAGACAGAAGCCTGCCCCAGTGTATTCGTAGTGCGCTCCGATGCGCCCAAGGGCAATCAATTTCCCTACCCCGTTCAGGGCTTCATAAAAGACAGCCTGGTCATGACTGAATGGATGCCACAACAGCTGGGCAAAAAGAGCAAAAACTTCTATCCGGATGACTACGATCGGGTGGTCGTTGCCGATCCCTTGCGCTATCCAGACCTCTACGGAAAAAACAACGAAAAGGCACACGGCGATTGGCTGCCCTGGCGCAAGCCGCTGGAATTTCAGCTGTATACCAGCCTCGAAAACCCGAGCAAGCATCAGGTCTACTGGATGCCCAGTATGAATTTCAATGCCTACGACGGGCTGATGCCCGGATTGAATCTGTACAACTCCACCCTCATTCCCAAAAAATTCGAATACCGACTGGCGCCCGAATACTCCACCCAGACAGGTGAACTCGTTGGATTCGCCTCACTGGCCATCAACTGGCCACTCTTTGAAGGGAAGATCCGCTTGATGACCCTGAGCACCTACTACATTCATTACCACTACGCGCCCAAGCTCGGCTACAGCCGGATCTCTCCAACGCTTACTCTGCACTTTAGAAAGACTGCGCCGAGAAGCCCTTTCATCCGGAAGCTGCGAATGCGCAACATCTATGTGGATGCAGAACGGACCTCATCCATGGACGATGCCGTGACCGCTCAAGGTTATTCGGTCTTCAACCTGAACTACAGCAGCGAATTCACGAGCATTCTGAATCCGAGGACCCTGCGCGTGGACATGCAAGTAGGGGATTACTTCAGCAAATTGAGTGTGGAATGGGACCAACGCTGGATGCTGCCCAACAGGAAGTGGCTGGTCTTTCGGGTCTTCGGGGGATGGATGCCCTACAACAACAATCCTGAAGAGCAGACCCTTTTCGATTTCGGTCTTTCAGGCACCCGGGATTACCTCTTCGACTACCACGTTTTTGGCCGTTCGGACGAAACAGGTATCTGGAGCCAGCAATTCTTTGCTACCGACGGGGGATTCCGCTCGAACACCCGAATGTTCGGACGCTCGCATGTGCTCGCCGCCAATTTGAGTGTGCCGCTTTTCAATGTACTCGGTGTTTATGGCGACATCGGAACATTGGGTGGGCCTGTGGAATGGGGATACGGGATCCGAGTGGCCATCCTCACCGACTTTCTGGAATGGTATTTCCCGATCCAGGGAAGAGGAGGCACCTATTTGGAACGCAACAATTACTTCAGCTACACCCGATTCACGGTGGACCTGAGCATCGATCAGATCGTTACGCGTCTGCGCCGCGGATTCTACTGAGCCTTTGCCATCATTTGCTTTACCTCCGCCCAACTGCTGACCGGCATTTGGCAGGCGCCTTCTTCACACAAATAAAAGAGGGTGGAACCCTCCTTCCAACGATGGACAAAGGCCGGCAGATCCGATGGTCGATCCGTCCAACTCAAAAGAAGTCCTGCAGTTCCCGACGACAGAACTTCCCGATATTTCGCCTCGGCATCGGGCCCGACGATGACCAGCTCATTAGAGCCGTAGCTGTAGTCGTTCAGCAGAAAGCCCCAGTTGGAATAGCTCTCTGGGTAGCCACCAAAACGCTCTGCCACCGCCGCTGTCATTGCCCTGGCGCGCGCGATCCATTCTGCTTTTCCTGAGAGCAGGCCCAGGTCGCGGTAATTGCGTGCCATGGTAGAGTTGGACGCCGGAATCACATTGTCCTCGTTCTCCTTGGTGCGCACGACCAGATCTTCGTCCGTGCTGTACCAAAGAAGTGGGCTCTCTGGATCATGGAAAAGACGGCTCGCTTCCTCCATCCAATCCACGGCCTGCAAAAAGGGGGCTTCCTCTCCACTTATCCGGTGCACATCCAAAGCTGCACGGATCAGGAAGGCATGATCATCCAGCATGGCGGAGCCATAAGGCGAACCCTTGGCCCAGCTGTGCGCCAGACCTTCTTTGGTTCGCATCTGTTCGACCAGTGCATGGAATGTCTGTTGGGCGAGGGCTCTGTGCCCGGGATCCAAAGTGGCCTCGTACAGGCTACAGAGCGCCGACACCATTTGTGCATTCCAGCTGCAGAGCACCTTGAAATCCAGTCCAGGGCGAATGCGTTTTTCGCGTTGGGCCAGCAAGGCTTCTCTGACTGCCGTCCACCGCTCATGGAATCCATCTTCCGTCCACGAACGACTCTTCTGGACTTGCTGATCGGAACCGCGTCTTTGCAAGATGAATCGGCCTTCCCACTCCTCTCCTTCGTCCAAAAGGAACCAACGGTCGATGTCCAGATCCTGATGATCGGCGATCAGCGACTGGATCTCTTCTGCAGACCAGGTATAGAACAGCCCCTCTTCCCCCTCGCTGTCGGCATCGAGTGCCGAATAGAAAAGACCGCTCGCATCCCGAAGCTCTCTCAGGCTCCATCCCAGTGTTTCCTCTGCCACCCGCCGGTACATGGATTCCCCAAACATGCGGTAGGCCTCCGCATACAGACCGATCAGCTGAGCATTGTCGTACAGCATCTTTTCAAAATGCGGCACCTTCCATTCCGCGTCCGTACTGTAACGAGCAAACCCGCCTCCGATCTGATCGTAGATGCCCGAAAGGCACATTCGGTCCAAAGTCAGCCGAATATGCTTTTCAAGATCATCGGAGACTTCCTTGGCCAGTTGGCTCAGGAGGAAACGGTAGTTGTTGGGAAGAGGGAATTTGGGCGCTTTGTTCGGACCGCCATGGACCGTATCCATCCGGCCTTTCCACTGACCCAAAGCCGTCTGCATCAATGCTTGGGGAAAGGATTCCATGGGCTCCGGGGCGATGATCTCCGCTTGCTTCATTCCCTCCTCAAGTTTATCCGCGTATTCCCTCATGCGCCCCGCATCCTTTGCATACAACTCGCTGAGCTGGGTGAGGACTTCGATCCACTGGGTCTTGGAAAAATAGGTGCCTCCGTAGATCGGTCGTCCATCGGGCAAGGCGATGCAGTTCAGTGGCCATCCGCCTCGCCCGGTCATCAGCTGGACCGCCGACATATACACCTGATCGATGTCCGGCCGTTCCTCGCGGTCGATCTTGATCGACACAAAATGCTCGTTCATCAGGCGGGCCACCTCCTCGTCCTCAAAAGATTCGTGCTCCATGACATGACACCAGTGACAGGCCGAATAGCCGATGCTGATGATCATCAGTTTATTTTCTGCTTTGGCCGCTGCCAAAGCCTGCTCGTCCCAGGGCTGCCAGTGCACAGGATTTCCTTGATGTTGGAGCAGATACGGGCTGCTTGAATGCGTCAATCGGTTCATGTCTTTTGCAGTTTGTTGGACGGGTGAGCAGCTCCAAATGATCAGGGCAAAGAACAGCCCACAAAGAAGTCTTAAAAGAAAATCCACAAATGGAAAACGTACGATGGCAGCAGAAAGGTTCACTTTGTTATTTTCGTGGCGCATGCACAGCCTGTACATGGAAGACAGCTACCTCCTTGTCATTGGAATCCTCTTTACGTTGGCCGTCGTGGATCTAATGGTGGGCGTGAGCAATGATGCAGTGAATTTCCTGAATTCGGCCATCGGCTCAAAGGTCGCCTCGATGCGCACTGTGCTGATCATAGCGAGTGTTGGGATATTTCTGGGCGCTGTCTTCTCCAGCGGGATGATGGAAGTTGCCCGCAAGGGCATCTTCACCCCTTCCCTTTTTACGATGGACGAATTGATGGTGATCTTCCTCGCAGTGATGATCACGGACATCCTCCTGCTCGACATCTACAACAGTCTGGCACTGCCTACTTCGACCACAGTATCCATCGTCTTTGAATTGCTCGGGGCTGCTTTGGTGCTCGCCCTGATCAAATCAAGTCAAGACTCTTCACATCAGCTGCTGGACTACATCAATACCGACAAGGCCGTTCAGATCATCGCGGGCATCTTTCTTTCCGTGGTCGTGGCCTTCACCATTGGCGCCTTGGTGCAGTTCATTACACGCCTCTGGTTCACTTTTGATTTTGAGCGATACATCCCTAGGATCGGATGGCTCTTTGGAGGAATCGCCATCTCGGCCATCTCATACTTTGTGCTCATCAAAGGGCTGAAGAACAGCAGCTTCCTCTCGCATGAACAAATGCACTGGATCAAATCGCACACACTCACCCTCGTCGGCTTGCTCTTTGCCTTCAGCGCACTGATCCTTCTTGCGCTGCATCGGCTCGCCCAAGTCCATCCCTTAAAGATGGTCGTATTGGCCGGCACTTTTTCCCTGGCCATGGCCTTTGCTGGAAACGATCTGGTCAATTTCATCGGTGTTCCCATCACGGGTTTTCAAACCTATCAGGCCCACCAGCAATGGTTGGATTCCGGCGGCTCGGGCAGCTTCTCACTCGGATTCCTCGAGGAGGCTGTGGCTGCTCCGCCATTGCTGCTCGCACTGGCCGGTGGCATCATGATGCTGACTCTTTGGTTCAGCGGAAAAGCGCGTAAGGTC
This sequence comes from Flavobacteriia bacterium, assembly GCA_949516455.1. GTDB lineage: Bacteria > Bacteroidota > Bacteroidia > Flavobacteriales > Schleiferiaceae > RFXV01. The sequence continues at coordinate 6,961 of CATILC010000111.1, forward strand.
ACCGATACAACAGTGGATCTTGGCCGGCAAATGGCCGGGGAGGAACGATTCCGACCTCACTTGCTGAGCCGCGTCATCGTTGGCGCCTCCATGAAGATCTCGGCAGGTCTTCTCCGCATTTTGCCCTCCTCCTGGGTCGATGGCATGAACCGCCGGTTCAAACTCCCGGAGAAAACAGAAGAGCAAAGCGCGGCTTTCGATCTTGTTCGGGCTTCAGTCAATCTGATGGTGGCGAGCATCCTGATCGCCATTGCCTCTTCGCTCAAACTGCCTCTTTCGACCACCTATGTGTCCTTTATGGTGGCCATGGGCGCCTCCCTGGCCGA
>CATILC010000112.1 GCA_949516455.1 Flavobacteriia bacterium
AGGAAGCACTAAACTGCGTTTCCGTCAAGAGTTGGAGGTTGGAATCCAGCAGAAAAAGCAGGCTTCCCTGATCGCTCAATGCCGGAAAACCATTCAGTCCAATGGAATACTTCACACAGCCGTTCGAGGAATTCATGCGCCCCGATTCGTTCAGTTGGATCGCGTTATTTGGTGGGAGCAGCAGGTGATCATTTATCGGATCTGAGCACCTGAGATCGGCTGGATAATTCGTTCCTGTGCAGAATCTGAGCCCAAAAAGATCTGCGGGTCCTGATGCGGTGTATCGAAGAACCACATATTCCTCTTGTTGAGCAGTTGGTTCATAGAGCACCTCCTCGATGGTCCATTGTTGTTCCGATGGTTCTGCAGGTGATTCCAATATCCATGCGGTGTCGAGGACTTCTTTACCTGCACAGCTTTCGATCATGCCGCTTATGTGCACCGTGTCACCTGAATGCCATCCAAGCGGCAGTTGGAAGGCCAATGTGGGCTGAAGATCGGCGATCGTGTTCTCAGGCCTGATGGATCGGCCAAGGATCATCAACTTAATGGAATCTGACCGCATGAAAGGCCTGGAAAGATGGAGGAGCAGACGCTGATCGCCCAATAATCCGTGTCCCTTGAGCAATCGCCCGGAGGGAAAGACGTGATCGGAATCAGCGATGTGTGCATTCCAAATTCCTGGACTGCCGCCCATGGGCTCCTGTGCTTCCGTCCACTGCTGATTAACCGGACAGCGGCCTGAGTCACGACTTCTCTGAAGGGTCCATCCGCCTGCAGCTTTTACCGGATGATCGAAGAAGTCCGAGTGATAGTCAACAAGATCCAATAACTCCGCTCTTTCATTGATCAATCCCACGCTTCCTGAGGAATTGGGCAGAAAAGAATAGGGCCAGTCCACTTCAAGGCAGGAATCGGTAAAGGCACATGTGCCCTGGTCACTCAGCCAAATGCATGAAGCAGGGGGAATGATCAGGGAATCCAAAGTGAAGCTGTCCGTTCCACAGAAAAGGATGGAACCGCTCAGGTCGAGTGGAATGGGCAGTGAATTGCAAAGTTCGAGTCCCTCCGAATGGGGGAGCGCCTTTCGCGGATCGGGGTCTGCAAGCAGCTCTGTGATCTGCACATCTCCCCATGAAAGCCTGGGCCAGTAAAAAGGCCCAATGATGCTGTCCAGTTCGTTGCCGAGGGGATCGGGAAGAGAACCGATCTGCAGGTACAGGGCAGAAGTGGAATAAGCTGCCTCGCCATAGTTGAGGTCGATCCGCAAGGCATTCGGTTCGTAATGTATAGAGGTCGGACCCAAGCCCATGGGAAGCAGATGGAAAAGGGCCGGATCATGGACTTCCAAACTGTCGATGGGCTCGTCCATCCACAGACTCAGGCGGCGGCTTGGAGAACTGCGCCAGCGCAAGATCCTTGGGGGCTCTTCATCCTTGAATTCACTTCCTTGGGCACTGATGGAATGGAAGAAAAATTTATCCGAACGGGTTGAAGTGTGAATGCACTCAAGAACGAAGTAAGATGAAGGACTTTGAGAGACAAAGTGCCCCCCACCCAAAAGGCTCATTTGTGGGCTGCTGGCTGCTGTAGTGTCTGCCCATAGCCTGTATCGTTGAAGACTGTCTGCCGTGACGCGGAGACGCAGTTCGACCATATTTCGATCGACAAGGTCTGCTGGGCTCTCAACGATGAGCTGGGTCAGTCCCTGGCGCATGCCCCACAACTCAACTCTGTCCTCTGTTTGTCCGCCTATTTTCAGGAAGACGGCGTTCTGTATCGATTGGGGGTCTTTTTCGTCTGCCCAGAGGTATATTTTTGCGTAATTCGACGCCGAGGGGTTGAAGTCCAGTGTGAGATCGATCTCCCATTGGGCCTGATGGCGGATGGCGCTGGAACGGTGGATGGAGGCTGCAGAAGACCGAGGCGGTCCCTGCAGGCGAAGGAAGGATGCGGAATCCAAGGAGAAGAAGGAAGTGTCTCCGCTCCAGTTGGACTGCGAAAAAGTTTGTGGAACAGAAAAATCTTCGAGCCACTGAAGTTGGGCCATGCAGCAGGCGGGGTAGAGCAGAAGAGAAAGATATTTGATCAACTATGAAAAAAGGGCTTAAAGTAGCTGTCGTTGGTGCGACAGGCATGGTGGGTCAGGTGATGCGCAAGGTGCTTCACGAGCGCCGGTTCCCGGTGGATCGATTCATACCGGTCGCGTCTGAAAAGAGTGTGGGACGAAGCATCTCATGGGGCAAAGACATGCAGGAAGTGGTCGGCCTCGAACACGCCTTGGAGCAGAAACCCGACATCGCTCTTTTTTCTGCTGGAGGGTCGGTTTCCAAACAGTGGGCCCCCAGATTCGCAGAAAAGGGTTGCTTCGTGATCGATAATTCGAGTGCCTGGCGGATGGATGTGCAGATCCCACTGATCGTGCCCGAGGTCAATGGCCATGTCTTGAAGGCGCACGACCGCATCATAGCCAATCCAAATTGTTCCACCATCCAGCTCATGATGGTCCTCAAGCCCCTGAGTGATCGCTACGGATTGGAACGCGTGCTGGTCTCCACCTATCAGAGTGTGACTGGGACCGGACAAAAAGCTGTCCGGCAGTTGGAGGAAGAGCGCGAAGGGAACGGCAGCGGTGAAAGGGTGTACCCCCATGCGATCGATCTGAACATCATTCCCCATTGCGATGTGTTCGTCGATGCCAACTACACGCGGGAAGAAATGAAATTGCTTCTGGAAAGCCGGAAGATCCTCGCTTTGCCCGAACTCAGGCTCAGCGCAACGGCTGTGCGCATCCCTGTGCGCGGCGGACATTCGGAAAGTGTGAATGTCGAACTGAAGGAGCAGCCCGGAATTCCTGAGGCGCGCGAGCTGCTTGCGGCATTTCCCGGTCTGATCGTCCAGGACGAACCTGAAAAGGATATCTATCCCATGCCTGCCTTAGCAGAGGGCAGAGACGAGGTGTTCGTCGGGCGGATCCGGAAAGACCATTCCCATCCAAGGGCGTTGAATCTGTTCGTCGTTGCAGATAACCTGAGAAAGGGAGCGGCGACCAACGCAGTACAGATCGCTGAAATGGTTCGCATGATGCATTTCTCTTGAGGAGCCATGAACTTCACCGCGCTGCGAAGTGTCTTTATTGAATAAGATATTCAGAATGAAAGTACGATTGCTCTCCTTGGTTTTTGCTTCTTCGCTTTGGAGCGCCTGCCAGGCTCAGGAGGCCAAATCAAAAGAAATGAACGATACAGCAGAAATCCACTACGCCGTATTTGCCTCGGGATGTTTTTGGGGAACGGAGTACTACATGAAACGGATCGAGGGCGTGGTCAGCACGACAGTAGGCTATACGGGCGGAGAGGTGAAAAACCCCACCTATCGGGAAGTGTGTACCGGTCGGACCGGTCATTACGAAGCAACACGCGTGGGCTACGACCCAAAGCAGACGGATTTCGAGACCTTGGCGCGCATGTTCTTTGAGACACACGACCCCACCCAAGCCAACGGACAGGGTCCCGATATCGGTCCGCAATACCGATCGGCCATCTTCTACGCCA
>CATILC010000113.1 GCA_949516455.1 Flavobacteriia bacterium
AAGCAATCGCTGTATCGGATATTCCTTGACCACCTGTCCGTACAGGTTGATGAGTTCCACCTTCAGATCGGTCTCCAAGGGAAGAGCACCCATCTGAATGGTCAGTTGATCCCGAACAGGATTGGGATAAATGATCGGATCGGCAGTTGAAGAAACCTCATCCTCACCAACTCCAGCAACAATGACCGTAAAGAAGGCCTCATCCTGAGTGTGCAAGCCATCGCTTACGCGCACCACATTCAAATAGCGATCACCAACAGGCATGGCAGAAGGCACGTTCCAGCTCATGGTCCCCTGTACTTCGGCGCCATTGCCTGTTTTAAAGAAGGAAAAAGACGGTGGAGTCGCAGAGAGTTGTACCAACTCACCATACAACGCCATGTCCAAAGCGGCACTGGTGTCTGCATGATCCGCCATAATGCTCAAATTGAAAGGCGCTCCTGCCGTCAGCGGGAAGCTATAATGTCCGTTCACATCCGTGGGCCAACTGCTGCTGTTGGTGAACAAAGGCGTTGCCGCCGGATTGGTAACGATGAATTGCAGATCGCGTCGGGTGCTTCCGATGCGCACCCCGTTCCTGAATTCCTCAACCAAGACCGTGGCAACAAAATTACCCATCGTATTGGCGGTCCAGGAGATCGTCCCCGTTATGGGGTCCAAGCTGAATGGATTGGCCGTATCACCCGGAGGCGTTGTGAATCCTGCGCAGTAGGTCGTAGAGCTTCTCAGCGGGGCATCCGTACTCCAGTACAGGGAATCACCATCCACATCAAAGGGCAGTGGATTGTACTGCCAAGGCACATTGATCGGGAGAAAAATGGCAGCTGGTACGAGAAAGAAAGGTGTTGAATTCGATGCTGTCGGAAAGACTTCAAACTCGGTCTTGAAGTACATGCTTTCCCCGCCTGGATTGGTGAGGTTTTGGATCGCATGGTTGCGACAGCAACTGCTCCACCCCACTTCATACATGCCTGGGGTAGTGAGTTGGATCGTATCCACAGCGAGGTATATCTCCACTCCATATGGATATTGCGGGAGTAGATTCCCAGAAATGGTTGAATCATAGGCGACCGTACGCGTCATGACCACTCCGGATGTATCGGATATCTCAAAGGTGACCGTTGGCGCCATTTGGACTCCAATGGTGTCGCGATAGGCAAGCATGGCGATCACATAGTCGTTTCCTCCAATGTGCTGGACCGTGATCTCTCCGCCCATAAGGTGGGTTGCCTGAAGTGGAAGCGCCATCAATGCGGCTGCGACCAAAGCGTATATTTTTCTCATAATGTGTGAATTGCAGCGAGCAATGTACCAATTATCAGACAACATCGGTCTTTGGAATGAGCGTCCGATGAAAACCGGATCACTGAACCCGCGTCGCGATCTCCATACCCGAGCTGTCGATCTCAGAAACCAAACGCTGTACGGGCAGACCCACGACATTGAAATAACAGCCCTCGATCCTTGGGATGCCTACCATACCGATCCACTCCTGTATGCCATAAGCACCCGCCTTATCGAAAGGTTGATAATGATCGACATAGAACTCGATCTGTTCATCCTTCAAAGGGCAAAAGTGCACCCGAGTGGTCTCTGAGAAGACCTTGATGTTCTCCGCTGTGCGTATGGCCACTCCGGTGATGACCTCATGTATGCTCCCGCTCAGGCGACCAAGCATTGAAATGGCTTCCTGCCTGTTCTCTGGCTTGGCCAAATGCACACCATCGTACCAGACCACTGTATCGGCTGTGAGCAAAAGTTCATTCTGCCCAAGTTCCTCTGCGTAAGCCATGGATTTCTTTTGGGCCAGATAACAAGCGATCTCTGCTCCCTGGAGTATCTCTGGATGATCTTCCGCGCAATGGATGGATACTCTTTCAAACGACCATCCCAGAGATTCGATCAGATCGCGTCTTCGCGGCGATCCACTTCCAAGAAGCAGTTGATAGGTTTTCACAGGCTCGAGTAGGTAAAGATGGGGATGGACAAGATGGCCAGAGCCATGACGGCCTTTAATGCATCTGACATCCGGCGGTATTCCAGTTGCTCCCTTTTGCCGAACAATCGCAATCCTATCAGAAAGCACGGAATGGCGAGTAAAAAAAGAATATACAGGCCACTTGTTCGGTTTTCCGGCCAGGCGTTCCAAGCGATAAAACCAAATGAAGCGGCCAGGGCAAGTGCAAGAACTGCAGCCAGAATAGAGGTGAATTGGCGCCCCCAGGCAATGGGCATGGTCCGCAGACCCAGTTTTTCATCGCCATCCACATCTTCGAGATCCTTGACCCATTCCCGGAGCAGACTCAGCACAAAAGCAAAACAGAAGTAGCCCGTGAACACCAACAAAGCGATACGCCCTGGGTCGTTCGCAGCGAGGGGCATGCGCGGAAGCACATCGAAAAAAAGCGGATAGGTCAATACGCCTGCCGAAAGAAAACTAATGAGCAAATTGCCCAGTAGCGGACGCCCTTTGAAATCTGAAGCGTAGAGATACAGCCAGAAGCCCGTGATCAGATTGATGGATCCGTAGCCCCATTTACCCGTGATCCATCCCAAATAGAGCCCGATCAGTCCGCCGGCCAAAAAGAGAAACCCAAATGCACGCCATGCCTCATCCTCGGAGAATACAGGCCCAATGGTCATTCGCTCAGGTTTGTTGATCCGGTCGTTCTCCAGGTCGTACAGGTCGTTCACCACATAGCCCGCCGCTCCAATCAGGAGGGTGGAGAGAACCAGAAGCGCGAATTGCCCATCGCTCAGCACCACGGGAATCTCCAGTGGCTGAAAAAAACTGTAACGGATCAGCCATAGGCTTAGGGCCATCATCAGCAGATTCGGCCAACGGATCAATTTCAAAAAAGCCTGCAGCCTCTGGCTTGAACTCAGACCGACCACAGACCCTTGAGTTTCAGACTTTGCTCGATCACGTCCCGAATGCAGCCTTCACCTCCCTTCCTGTGGCTGATGTAGTCCACACGGTCGCGCACTTCGGGGACGGCATCCTGCGGACAACTGCTGATGCCCACAAGTTCCATCGCACATAGATCGGGGATGTCATCTCCCATATACAGCATTTCGTGGGGCTCCCATCCATAAATGGCCACCAGATCCGCCATCGCCTCTGTCTTGTCCATGCTGCCCATATACACATCCTGAACACCCAGCATTTTCAACTTTTCCCGATAGGTCTCGTCTGTTCCCCGGGAGATCACCGCCACATTGAGTCCGCTCTGCACGGCTCGGGCAATGGCATAGGCATCCCGCATGTTCACGCTTCGGGCGATCTGCCCGCCCTCAAGAATGAGCGCAGTCCCGTTGGTAAAGACTCCGTCCATGTCAAATATGAATTGCTGAACGAAGGCGAGTTTCTGCTTATATATCTTTTCCACGGCCCTCAAAGATATGGCGACTCAGATGCCTGTAAAGCCTGCGCAGATGAATGTCTTTCAGCATCTTCATTTGCTTGCGAACACTGCCCAGATCGCCGCGGGCCGCAGGTCCTGTTTGACTCTGTTTCGGTCCGAGTTCAATGGCTTTATCCGCCGTTTCCCGGATCAGCGGATGGAGCAGATCGAAAGGAAGCTCATTTCTGCTCATCCAATCCTCTGCAGCAGTGTACATCTGATTGGTGAAATTGTTAGCGAATACAGCCGCCAGATGGAGGTGCTTCCTTTTTTCGGAATCCATGCGGATGCGCTCCAGACCCAATGTGGAACAGAGATGCTCCAGCCAAACCGCATCCTCCTCCTCATCTGCTTCCAGACAGACATGCAAACCTGAAGCATCGATCTTCCGTCCTTTCGTCATGGTCTGAGGAATGTAGAACACCCCTCGCCTATTGCCCTGCAATACCTCCATCGACTTGGGCCCGGAGGTGTGAATGAGCAGACGATTCGCACCCTGCAGCCGACCGGAGAGCTCCGAGAGCGCGGGGTCGCTGATGGCCAAGATGATCACTTCTGCTTCCTGAAGGGAATCCAGTTTCGTACATCGAAGGGTGGATTCACGCGGAATGAAGTCCGAGAAGCCAGCGGTACTGCGGGCATAGTGATAGGCCAGAGGTACATCGCCCGACCGAAAAAATTCATAGAGCTGCCAGGCAAAATTGCCCGAACCCAAGAGCGCTATTTTTCTCTGATCAGATCCCATACGCACCGAGCCAAATTATTGAATTCTCCGTCGTAAGGCAGGCCGGATCAAAACACTAAGACCTGGACATTCGAATGCGTTCCACGACCGCAAGTATGCTGCCGACGGCAATGAGTACCGAACCGATCCACAGCAGATTGATCATTGGAAAGAGAATGGCCTTCATCACGATAAAAGGCTTTTCGTCCTCTGCCTTGCGCCAGCCCTTGATCTCAAAATGCTCCTCCTCCAAGATCTTCTCAAACCTGAATTTCAGTCCCGCTTCCTCAATGATCGTATCCATGTAGAAGATCTCTTCGCCTTCAAGGCGGAATCCCGGTTTAGGGAAATAGGTGTTCCCGTCGATATGGGCCACCACCAAATGGGCCCTTAATTCTGCCAGGATCTGTCCGTCTTCGCTCACATCGGCGTGGGTCTCGATGGAATCGAGTAGGATCATGCTCTCATCCAAGAAGGCCGATTCTTTCAACTCCAGCTCGGCACGGGCTTCTGAGGTGTAGCCATCGCTGTCGATGACGGGGTCTTCGATGGGTGCATAGGTCACATGCGTATACACATCCTGAAGCAGGCTGTGCTGGGTGGAGGGCTCGGGAGAATTGCCCATCTGCTCATTCATCAGGATGGATGGGGCCAGCTGGAATTGTTTGGTCAGTACACCGTCGACCCATTGCAAATAGTCGACGTCGTAGTATCGGTAATTCCCCTCCCGACGCTCACCCGTCCAAGTGACCAGATAATCGCCCATGCGAAGGGTGTCCCCAAGATCCATGAGGATGTTTTCATTCTGCGGGAAATCCTTGGCGATGAATCGCTGATTTTCGGAGATCACTTCCTTCTTCCCGTTGCTGATCAGTGCACCCAAGAGCACCAATCCGAAGCCCACGTGCGCAATGCTCGCTCCCGTTTTCCGGACCTTTCCCTTCAAGACCCTGATGGCGTATTCTGAATTCGCGATGATCGAGAAGAGTGAAGTGAGAAGAAGGGCCGCCAGGATGGGCTGCTCGTGAAAGGAAAAGACGTAGATCAAGACCCCGCCCAGAAGAACGGTCAGGACCATACTGCCTGAAAGTTGACGGAAGAATCGTGCGCGATCCGTCTTCTTGTAGCGCAAAAACTGCCCGCTGGCCATCAGCAAACTGATCACCAACGCAAAAGGCACCTGAAAGGAATTGTAGTGTTGCACCACATCGAGTGGAGGCGCTAGGTCCGATCCCATCCACTTCAGCCAGCCTTCGGGACCAAATAAACTGTTCCATACGGGGATCGAAGTGGTAAAGGCGATCTGGAAGGCACTGGCCAACAAGGTCAGTGATCCAATGAACATCCAAAACTCGCGCGACCAGACTTCATCTTGCTGGACCGTGCCGGGTAGCCGCCGATAATGCCAGAGCAGCATCCCGAGAGAAAGGACAGCAAAGAACAAGAGATAGATCAGAAGTTGCCCATTCAGCCCGAGATCCACAAAGGCATGCACGGATGAGTCTCCAAGTATGCCCGAGCGGGTGAGAAAGGTCGAATACAGGATCAGTAAAAATCCAAGGATGCTGAGCAGGAAACTGGATTTCAAAGTACTGCCCTTGTTCTTATGGATCAGCAAGAGATGAGCTGCACCCACCACGACAAGCCAGGCCACCAGCGAACTGTTCTCCACAGGATCCCATGCCCAGAAACCGCCGAAACTCAGGGCTTCATAGGCCCATGCACCGCCCATCAGAATGCCCGTTCCCAGGATCATCACACTGAAAAAGGCCCAGGGCAAAGCAGGCTTCAACCATTCGTTGTAGCGGCGCGTCCACAGTCCAGCCACAGCAAATGCAAAGGGGATCAGTGTACTGGCAAAGCCGAGGAAGGTGACCGGCGGATGGATCGTCATCCAGTAATTCTGAAGCAATGGATTCAGTCCTTCCCCGTCCATGAAGGCCGGGATGCGCTCGAGGTAATCGGTCAGTTGTGTCCAGGGCAGTCCTACGTTTTCCGGCAGCTCGCGGATCAATACGAACGGACTGCTTCCAATGCGGAGACCAAAGGGATGGATGCCAAGCACCATGCTGACCAAAAAGACCTGCACCAGACAGACCACCGCCATGACCGGTGCCTCCCAGTCTTTGGCCGAACGCATCAGCACCCAACCGAGAACGACATGCCAGATCGTCCAAAGGATGAAACTCCCCTCCTGCCCTTCCCAAAAGGCCGAGAAGATGTATCTCAGCGGAAGGTCGAGCGATGAGTGATTCCAGACGTAGTCGTATTCGAAGTAATGTCTGAAAAGCAGATAGAAAAGAAGGCCCACCAACGCAAATACGGAAAGGCCATGGATGCGAAAGGCCCAGCGTCCTAGCGACAAGAGATCGCCTCGCCCGCTCTGCTGAACCCGGAAAAAGGAATAGGCCCCGGCCAGAGCACTTGCAAAGGCAATGTAGGTAGCGATCCTGCCCAGCTCCCCGGGAAGCAGATGTTCACCGATATAATTCATGGGATCACTCGTAATAGATCCTGTCTGCCTCGGACGCGCCGATCTCCTCGTCGCCGTTGTACTTGGAGGGGCACTTCATCAGGATCTCTTCCGCGTAAAAATGACCCTCCTTGCTGTAGCCCTTCATGGTCACCTCCTCTGCCCGCTCAAAATCCTGCGGCTTTGGCTGAGCGTACAATACCTCCCGAGACATTCCATTTTTGTCCAGTGCGTGAAAGGTGAAAAGATTTTCGCGCGCTGCATAATGCATCCCCTGGCTGGTATCGAGTGTACCAATGACCGTATACACCTGCCCAGGATCCTGTTCTGCCTCAGCGAAAGTGACATAGGTGCTGGCGTCGCCCAGTGTGGAGAAAATGGCGCCGATGGACACTGCGATCAGCACCAAAGCGATCAAGTGATTTCTGCTCATGACGGGTTTTGGTCCTCTTCCAATTTCTTTACTTTCCGATCCAATCTGATCATATAAACGAGCAAGCCCGCGAAAATGATCACGATCACCCCGACCACAACGCGTATTTTCCCGTCGGCGCGAAATTGATCGGCCATTTCAACCGCCGGCTGTGCCTGAACGGTGATGGACGTTGCCAGGAGAAGGAGCGCAAAAAACACTTTCTGGATGTACAATGGGTTCCTGAAGCGATGCGAATGGAGCGATCTCATTTGAATGCGTTTAGCGGTGGATGTCTTTTCAGGAAGAGGTGGATATCTTGAGTTTTTCGATCCGGCATCGAATGTCCCAGATCCAATAGCCCATGCCGATCCAGGCGATCATGGCTGGGTAGAAAACCAGACGCATTTGCCGGTCCAGGTCGTACTCGCCAAATGCCGGATTGCCTCCATTTCCAGGATGCAGACTGTCGGTCAGCCGCGGGAGCACCTGAATGAAAACGATCATCAGGACAAAGGCGAATATGTTGTAGACGGCAGATATCCGCGCCCGGGTCATGGGGTCCTCCATGCTTCCCCGCAAAACAAAGTAGGCCAAATAGGCCAAAAGGCTAATGGCCGTCCCATTGAGTTTTGGATCATTGGTCCAGAATCTTCCCCAGGTGAATTGGGCCCAGAGCATTCCGGTCAATAAGCCGAGTATGCCCATATAAAAACCAATGGAGGCCGCCTTGTGGGCTTTAAGATCGCTGATCAGATCGGGCTTGGACAGGTATTTGATGCTGAAGACCAGACTGCCCGTCCAAAGGGCGAGCATGGAAAACCACATGCCCACGTGGTAATACAAATTGCGAATGGTCTCGTTCAGGACGACGAGCCGGGGAACCGTTCCCATCAGCCCAGCAACGAGCGTATAAATGATCAGTACAGCCGTACCCAATTTCCACCAGGAAATATTCATCTCTTGGCCTTCCTTTAAGCGTTCCAAAGATAGGGGAAGAGCAGGTAGCCCAAGGTAGCGACCAGGCCGCCCATAGCCGTATTTCCCAAGGCGAATTTCCACGCCTGCTGAAGGGAATCTCCAAGCCCAGCCTGAAGGGTTCCTTCCAGGCCGATCATCAGTACCGGGATCAAGAGCGGGAAACTCAATACCGCCATCATGCTGACGTTGTTCCCACTCATAGCGGCAATGGCCGAAGTGAGGCTGAGGACGCCCATCAGAGATACAGCTCCGATCAGGATGTGCAGGAACATGGAAGACCAATGCGCGGAGGGCGCCCCGATGAAAAAACAAAGCAGACCGAATTGCAAACTGACCAACAGCAGACCGAAGAGCCCGTGAAAAAGGAAGCGTGAAAAAAAGATGTCTTCCGGACGACTCAGTTGGCGATAGAATATATGCCGCCGTTCGCCTTCGTTTCGAAAGGCATCCGAACACGCGGTAATGGAATTGAACAGCATCAAGAACCACATTAAACCACTCCAAACCGAAACCCCGGGATATCTGCTCACCACCAAGGAAGCGATAAAGGAAGTGGATAGCGCATAGAGCAGGCTGTTGTAGAACCGGTATTTGGTCCGCCACTCAAGCAACCATAAATGCTGCAACAAGGTCCACATTGAACTCGGGATGAACTTTTGGTGTTAAACAGCAAAATTACCTAAAGATGTATCGCTGTCTCCTTCTTTTCGTTGTCTTCGCCTGCTCGTGTTCGCCTTCCAATGAAGGGGCAGCGACACGCACTTATTCCAGCACCATGAACGAAGCCTCTACACCCCCATCCGCTGCTGTTTCCATTTACGATCAGTCATTCGACCTAAGGCGCATCGATGGAACGCCTTTTTCCCTCGAAGGTGTCAAAGGCAAGCGGCTTTTGCTGGTCAATACAGCAAGCTTTTGCGGATATACGCCCCAATACAAACAACTGCAGGAGTTGTACAGCACCTACCGCGACCAAGGATTTGTCATCCTCGGTTTCCCAGCAAACAACTTCGGGGCTCAGGAACCACACGACAATGCAACCATTCAAGAGTTTTGCAGCGCCAATTACGGCGTAGACTTTCCCATGATGGAAAAGATCAGCGTCAAGGGAAAAGACATTCATCCCCTGTATGCCTGGCTTACCTCCGCCAAGCTGAACGGAGTTCAGGACGCACCCGTCAAATGGAATTTCCAAAAGTTCCTGATCGATGCCGATGGGCATTTGGTAGGGGTACACGGATCGGGTGTCAGTCCGCTGAGCGAGGAGATCTCCGGCTTCGCAAAGGGCTGAATGGCTCTTTAAAGAGAAAGCCTCCGGTTCTTCTTTCGATATTCGTCTCATGAAATTGGATATTCTCGCCTTTGGGGCGCATCCCGATGATGTGGAACTCGGCGCTGGCGGTCTGTTGGCCAAAGAAGCCGCAGAGGGAAAAAAGACGGGCATTATCGATCTGACCCGTGGAGAAATGGGAACGCGCGGAACGGCGGAGATCCGGGACCTAGAAGCGCAGGAGGCCGCAGGCATCCTTGGCAGTTCGGTACGCATCAACTTGCAAATGGCCGATGGATTCTTCACCAACGACGCCGCGCATCAGGAAAGCATTGCCCGATTACTCCGCATCTACAGACCGGACATCGTGATCGCCAATGCCCCAGAAGACCGACACCCCGATCATGGAAAGGGATCGCAGCTGGTGCGCGATGCTTGTTTCCTGAGCGGTTTGCGGAAATGGAAGATCCAAGATGAGAAGGGCCAGGAGCTCCAAGCCTGGCGACCCAAAGTGCTGTACCACTATATACAGTTTCGTGAGTTGAAGCCCGATCTGATCGTGGACATCAGCGGTTACCACGAGCAAAAGATGGAAAGCGTACGGGCCCACAAAAGCCAGTTCTACGATCCTGACAGCAAGGAGCCGGAGACACTGATCGCTTCCCAGGAATTCTTCGAGTCGGTCACCTACCGGGCCCAGAATTATGGCAGGGTCATCGGAGTGCCCTACGGAGAAGGCTACATCGCCGACCGTACACTGGGCAGCCCGAACCTCAGCTCTCTGATCTGAGCAGCGACTAGAACACCTCGCTGGCCACAGCCTTCACGGCAGCTGCCTTGCCCATGGAGTAATAATGCAGGGCGGGTACGCCAGCTTCCTTGAGCTCTTTGCTCTGCCGGATGCACCACTGGGTTCCCAACTCCTTCATCTCGTCATTCGATCTGCACTTACTGGCCAGATCGGTGAGCTCCTCCGGGAAATCGATGTGAAAGAAATGTGGGATGCCACTGAGCTGTTTCATCGAGGTCAAGGGCTTGAGCCCCGGAATGATCGGGATGTCGATGCCTTCCTTCCGGCACCGGTCCACGAAGTCAAAGTACTTCGCATTGTCGAAGAACATCTGCGTGACCACATACTCTGCACCGGCCTCCACCTTTTTCTTGAGCCAATGGATGTCGGTCTTCAAATTGGGCGCCTCGTAGTGTTTTTCCGGATAAGCGGCCGCGCCAATGCAGAAATCCATCTCCTGATTGTTCTTCACCTCATCGTGCAGATAGACCCCGCGGTTCAGATCCATCACGTGCTCCAATAGTTCGGAGGCATAGGCGTGCCCGTTCGGTTCTGGGCGGAACACGCCCTCCGAGCGGATGGCATCGCCCCGAAGGACGAGCACATTGTGAATGCCGAGGAAATTCAGATCGATCAGGGCGTATTCGGTCTCCTCCTTGGTGAAGCCCCCGCAGATGATGTGCGGCACCGTATCGATCTTGTATTTGTATTGGATGGCCGCACAAATACCCACCGTTCCTGGGCGTTTTCGGGTGGTCACCTTTTCGAGCAGGCCGTTGCCTCTGTCCTTGAGGACAAACTCCTCCCTGTGGGCAGTGACATCGATAAAGGCTGGATCGAATTCCATCAGGCTATCGATGGTCTCGTAGAGCTGTTCAATGCTATTTCCCTTCATAGGCGGAAGCACTTCAAAGCTGAAGAGCGTTTTTCCCTTTGCTTGCTTGATGTGGTCGGTCACTTTCATGTCAATCGATCAAATTTGGAGAGAGCCACTTTCGGGCCACATCCAGGTTCAGGTTCTTTCGTTCTGCGTACTCCTTCAATTGGTCTTCCTTGATCTTGCCCAAGGCAAAATAGCGGCTGTCCGGATGGGCGAAATAGTAGCCACTCACCGAGGCTGCAGGAACCATGGCCATGCTTTCGGTCAGTGCGCCTCCAGTATGGCGGCCCACATCCAACAGATCGAAAAGCGTTTGCTTCTCCAGATGGTCTGGGCAGGCCGGATAGCCCGGTGCCGGACGGATGCCACGGTAATTTTCCTTGATGAGTTCCTCATTGCTCATCTGCTCTTCGCTGGCATACCCCCAATGGCGGGTGCGCACCTGCTCATGCAGATATTCCGCAAAAGCCTCTGCCAGTCGATCGGCCAATGCCTTGGCCATGATGGAGGAATAATCGTCCTGAGCATCTTCAAAAGGCTGGATCCACTCTGCCAGACCGCCGCCTGCAGTTACCGTAAAGGCGCCCACATA
>CATILC010000114.1 GCA_949516455.1 Flavobacteriia bacterium
GACTGGGGCGGAAAGATCCAGTCTCAGGAAATTTCGGCCAAGACCGGACAGGGCATCAAGGAATTGCTGGACAAGGTCCTTCTCGAAGCGGAGATGCTCGAATTGAAGGCCAATCCTGAGCGGATGGCCAACGGAACCATCATTGAAGCCTCTTTGGACAAAGGCCGGGGATATATTTCAACCATACTTGTGCAGTCGGGAACGCTGCGCATTGGAGATTATATGCTGGCCGGACCTTATTCGGGCAAGGTCCGCGCCTTGCTTGATGAGCGCGGCAACCGCATTGATGAAGCCGGACCAGCCACACCGGCCAGCATCCTCGGTTTGGATGGTGCCCCCCAGGCAGGAGACCGCTTCATGGTCATGGACGACGAGCGGGAGGCCAAACAGATCGCCACCAAGCGACAGCAGCTGCAGCGGGAACAAAGCGTCCGTACAACCAAGAACCTGACACTCGAAGAGATCGGACGTCGATTGGCCATTGGCGATTTCCAGGAACTGAACATCGTACTCAAAGGGGATGTGGATGGTTCCATCGAGGCGCTCTCTGATTCGCTTCAAAAACTCAGCACAGAGCAGGTGCAGGTCAACATCATCCACAAGGCAGTCGGTCAGATATCCGAATCGGATATTCTGCTCGCCGCAGCCTCGGACGCGATCGTCGTTGGTTTCCAGGTCCGCCCCAGCGGAAACGCACGGAAGCTGGCAGAGAAGGAGGAGGTGGATATCCGCTTGTACAGCATCATCTACAAGGCCATCGATGAGGTGCGGGACGCC
This sequence comes from Flavobacteriia bacterium, assembly GCA_949516455.1. Lineage (GTDB taxonomy): Bacteria > Bacteroidota > Bacteroidia > Flavobacteriales > Schleiferiaceae > RFXV01. The sequence goes on from CATILC010000114.1 coordinate 778, forward strand.
ATGGAAGGCCTGCTCTCTCCAGATGTTCAGGAGGAGATCGTTTGCAACATCGAGGTGCGGGAGACTTTCAAGATCTCGAAGGTGGGAACGGTTGCAGGTTGTTTCGTGACAGACGGTACCGTACACAGAAATACCAGGGTTCGCCTGATCCGAGATGGCGTGGTGGTCTACACTGGAGAATTGGGTTCACTCAAGCGTTTCAAGGACGACGTGAAAGAAGTCGCCAAAGGATTTGAATGTGGCATGAACATCAAGAACTTCAACGACATCAAGGTCGGTGACGTGATCGAGGGATACAAGGAGGTCGAGGTCAAAAAGACCCTCTAGAAAGTCGCTCTTTATTCGAGTGAAGGCCACTGGATCTCAGTGGCTAGGGTGAATGCCCCGGGATAGTGGACACGTATGAGTCCCAGAGTGCGCTCTGCGTCCAGGGCATCCCGGAAATCTCCTACCTGCAATCTGTATTCTGGATAAACGTGCAAAAGGTGAACGGGCAGATCCGGAAACTGCTGGAGAACAGCATACTTGTATTCCAGAAGTTCTGCTTTGCTGCCATTGGCTATTTGAACCCGGTACCCCTGCATCGTTCGTTTCGCAGCGTTGCTTTCAATGAATTCGCGCATCATCTGCTGGATCTTAGGACTTTCCGAAAGCTCAAATGAAGAAGAATCAATGCGTTGCCCATGGAGCAGGCAGCTGCCAAAGATCAGCGGAACGGAGAGGATGAAAAATTGATGCCTGAACATAGCTGCGAAGTACGGATTTAATTCTACTTACAACAATGCGTCCAAAGACTATTTAGAACGATTATAAATTAGAATACGCCCTTTGGAGGCAAGGGCAAAAGGCAGTTTGTAACGTACTTTTGTGGGACAACCTGGACCGACCACATTACTGGGAAAATCTGATGAGAAATATTCTATCAACCCGAGTTCTTAAAGTTGTAGCCACTCTCCTTATTGCGGCATTCTCTGCACCCCTCTCTGCGTATGAAGTAGAAGGCGATGCAGCCAATGGGAAATCGCTATTCAATGCCAACTGTGCAAGCTGCCACAAGCTCGACAAGAAGCTCGTAGGCCCTGCGCTGGGAGACGTGACTGAACGACGTGAGTTGGATTGGCTGCTCTCCTGGATCAAGGACAATGCAGCGCTCCGTGCGAGCGGAGATGCCGACGCTATCGCCATTTTTGAAGAGTACAATGGATCGGTCATGACGGCCTTTCCCTTGCTCAGTGACCAGGACATTTACGATATCCTGGCCTATACGATAGAAGGCAATCAGAAAGCAGCACCCGTAGTGTCAGGCGTTTCAGGCACTACTGTGGTTGC
>CATILC010000115.1 GCA_949516455.1 Flavobacteriia bacterium
ATTCTGCCACCAGCACCCCTTCTTCCTCGGCCTTGTGGGCCAGCATGGCACCGCGGACCACATCCCCAATGGCGTAGATGTGGGGCTTGGCCGTTTGCAAATGGGTATTGACCGGAATGCGGCCGCGCTCGTCGGTTTCCAGACCTGCCTTTTCCAAGCCCAGCTTGTCGGTGAACGGCCTGCGGCCAACGGACACCAGGCATCTGTCGCCCGTCCATTCCACCACATTTCCCTTCTTGTCTTTGGCTTTGACTGTTACTTCATCGCCATTGCGGGTCACCTCATTCACCTGATGGGAGGTAAAGAACTTCACGCCCAGTTTCTTCATCGACTTCATGAGCTCTTTGCTCATGCTGCTGTCCATGCCTGGGATGATCCGATCTGCATACTCCACCACGCTCACCTGCGCACCGAGGCGGGCATAGACCGAGCCGAGTTCAAGTCCGATCACGCCACCGCCAATGATGATCATGTGGGAAGGCACTTCCTTTAGCTCCAATGCTTCGGTCGAGGTGATGATCCGCTCCCCATCGAGGGTTATAAAGGGCAAGTTGCCCGGTTCCGAACCGGTGGCTATGACCACATTTTTGGTTGAAAGGCTCTCTTCACTGCCGTCTTCTTTGGCCACGACCACAGTCTGCGCATCTTCAAATCGCCCCCATCCCTGATGCACGTCGATCTTGTTCTTGTCCATGAGGTATTGTACCCCATCGCAGGTTTGCTGGACCACAGATGCCTTGCGGGTGATCATCTGCTCCATGTTGACCACGGGCTCTGAGATGTCGATGCCGTGTTCCTTGAAGGTCTTCTTGGCCTGGTAGAAGTGCTCTGATGAATCGAGCAGCGACTTGGAGGGAATGCAACCCACGTTCAGGCAGGTGCCACCGAGGGTCGCGCTTTTTTCCACCAGGGCGGTCTTCATTCCGAGTTGGGCAGCACGCAGCGCGCATACATATCCACCGGGTCCGGAGCCGATCACAACGAGGTCATAAGATTGAGCCATGGTCTTGAATATTTAACCCGCAATTTCGGGCATTTAACGGAGATGGAACAGCCCTAATTCGATTGTTCAGGACAATGGATCCCTGCGGCGCATATACCGACTGAAAGCATAGAGCAGAAAGAGCGGAACCATCAGCGCAGTCAGCCGCAAAAGAACATCTCCTGCCTTTGCATACACGCTCATTTCCTTATTGGCCTGCAGGCTTCCCTTCAGATGGCCACGTTCTTCCCAATCCAAAGTTTGCAGAAGATCACCGCGCTGATCGATCAGCGCCGAGATGCCCGTATTGGCCGAACGGGCCACCGCCCTTCGGTTTTCGATGGCACGGACGCGCATATAATGCAGATGCTGCCGATGGCCCTCAGAATCGCCCCACCAGCCGTCGTTGGTGATGGCCAAAAAAAGATCGGCGCCCTTCTGGCTGTAGCTGCGGACAAAACCGCTGAATTCAGCTTCCCAGCATATGATCGGTGCCACCGCAAAACGCCCATCGTCGGAGCGGAAGACCTCGCGTTCTGCCTGGGTGCGGTTGGTTCCTGAAATACCCCCAAAATCGAGGACGATCTCCCCAAGGATGGGCTGCAGGAATTCGATGAAAGGCATCTTCTCCGCCCCAACGACCAGCTTGGATTTGTGGTAGACCGGGATGGAATCGGCGGCACTGAGCTGGATGGCCGAATTGAAGACATCGTACCAATAGCCGCCCCCCTTGCCCTCACGGGCCGTCTCGGTCTGGGGTTCGTTGTAGTAGCGGATCAGGTTGAGGCCGGTGACGATGTGCAGACCTGATCCCTGCGTTTGGCGGAAATAGGCCAGGCGGCGGATCAAGTGTTCTCGGCTCAGTCGATCCAGGTTGTTCCAACTCGGGAGCAAGGTTTCCGGACCGATGAGGTAGTCTGTTGTGGGATCGAGTCCCTTTTGGGCCTCTGCAAGAAAGATTTCCAGCTGCTCTTCGGCCGGCCGCTCGAATTTCTCCACATAAGGTTCAATATTGGGCTGTACCACCACTACTTCGACCTCCTCTCCTTTTTCTTCCCAGTTGTAATAGGTGAACAGAGAGACCAAAAAGGGGAGCACAAAGGCCAGGACCGGCGGAAGAAAAGAACGGACCGTACGCTTGTTCATCCAGCTGCGCCAGGCAACGAACAGAAGAAGATTGACCAATAAGATCCATAAACTGCCGCCCCAGACACCCGTCACCGAATACCATTGGATCCACTCCACCCGATCGGCCAGGGCATAACCGAGCTTGAGCCAGGGCCATTCCATGTCCCAGCTGTTCAGGATCCACTCGTGGGTGATCCAAAAGAAGGGGAATGCCCAAAGGCCTCGCCTTTCGCCGATCTGCCGGGAAACCCAAAGCCAAAGCGTCATGAGCAGGGCCTCCAATGAGGCGGCGATGAAGACCATGGCCACCAGACCGCTCCAATGCGCCAGACCGACCCACCAGCCAGTGGCTCCATTGAACAGGGCAAAGAGCAACCAGCTGAAGAAAAAAACTTTGAGAAAACGTCTTTTGACCTCCTTTCTGCTTCGAAGATCATCGAGCACCAAAAGCCAAGGGAGCAAGGCCCCGAACACCAAAAAATTCAGTCCCCGATCCGGCCAGGACAAGAAGAGCAAGAGCCCGCTGAGCAGTGGAAATATGCTGCGTTTTGTGGCATTCATTGTCGGCTCCAATTGTAGCGGAGGCTGAACAGATTGCTGTACAATGCCGCTGAACGGTCACCAATATCTGTGAGGGCGTAATCGAGTTGGATGCCTTGGTAACGAAATCCGATGCCCAGGTTGGGCTGCCAACTGTAGGAACGGTCTCCGTTCAGATCCAGCGTGCGGTTGATGTTCCCCACGCCCATTCGGAAAAAGGCAAATCCCTTGTAGCCGAGTTCCGCCCCCAATCGAGGATCCACATTGCCAAAGTCGGAGGAGACCAGGGTATTGCGCCTGCCGTCAAAGGTGAATTCCGCATCCAGGGACGTCCGCAGCGAATACCGCTCATCCAGTTCCCAAATGCCTGAGCCCCCCATGATGAGTCGCGGCAAGGACCATTCGACATTGTTCTGTGGCAGCTCATTTCCCGTTTGCAAAAACACCTCATCGAAGGCTCCGCTCTCAACCGACCAGGCTGTAAAGGTGCTCGTGGCGTCCCGCATTATGGCACCTACTGCCCAGCGCCCCCGTTGGTATTGCAGTCCGAGATCGAATCCAAAACCGTAGGCATCGGCAAAATCTCCGATGTAGCGATAAACGAGTTTCGCACTGCCACCATAGGAAAGCCCTTCGACAGATGCAGAAGACCGGGCATAGGAGATGAGCAGCGCCTGATCCGCAGCAGAGAAAAGCTGGATCCGGTTGTAATCCACATTGCCGTTCTCGTCGATGAGTTCTGAGGTATTTGGAATATCGTCCACACCAAAACGCAAAAAGGTGACGGCCAAAACGCCCTTCCCTTCGAGCTGAGTAGCTACGGAAGCATAATCGTATTGGGCAATGGAGGCAAAATATTCGGCATGCATGAGTGCAGCGTCCCAGTCGGAGGTGATGCGGGCCAGCCCGGCCGGATTCCAATAGGCGGCGCTCACATCGCTGACCTGAGCCACCACAGCCTGTCCCATGGCGAAGGCCCGTGCATCCACTCCTATATTGAGAAATGAGTTGGCGTACTTTCTGACCTGTCCGCTTGCTGCACTGGTCAGGATCAGGAAAAACGCGATGAGAGAGCTCTTCATTGGTGGCCAAATATCCGTTGAAGCGACGGAATGCGCGTAATATTGTTCCGTGCGCGCAGCCGTTCCACATATTCTCACCCTTGGCAACCTGCTCTGCGGCGTACTGGCCATTCAGGTCTTGTACTCTGGGGCTTCCTGGGAATGGGCGGGATGGCTTTGTGTGCTGGCCCTTCTGCTGGATGCTGTGGATGGTGCGGCCGCCCGGGCACTGAGGGTTTCAGGACCCCTGGGAAAACAACTGGATTCACTGGCAGACATGGTCAGCTTTGGCGTCCTTCCCGGCGTGGCCGGAAGCTGCCTGATCGCTGAGTGGTGGTACCTCAAAGGGGCAAGCGATCATTGGAGCAGTTTTGTTCCGCTGATCTTCACCCTTTGCGCGGCTCTTCGCCTGGCGCGCTTCAACATTGACACCGAGCAGCGGCATTTCTTCAAAGGGCTGCCCTCGCCGGCTGCGGCCATGGTCCTGATGAGTCTTGTTGTGGTGGTCGATCCCGATCGGATGAATGAACTCGACAGACTGATCGCTCACCCGGTCTTCATCGGCCTTTTGAGTCTATTTCTGGGCCTTCTGATGCTCATCCCGAAGCCGATGGCATCGATAAAAAAAGGTCCGGACGGGAAGCTGCATTGGATCGTACCAGCCTGCGTGTTGATCGGTGGGGCCAGCAGCTTTTTTATCGGGGCCATGGGCGTGCCGCTTGGCGTATGTTTGTACGTCTTATTGTCCATCTTTTTTTACCGACCTCATGAAGTTCAGAGCTGAAATCGATGTCATGCCGTTGAAGGCCTTGTTGGATCCGCAGGGAAAGACCGTGGTTCAGAATATGTCCAATGTGGGCATTGAGGGCGTATCAGATGTCCGGATCGGAAAACACATCCAGCTCGAATTGGAAGCCTCCAGCAAGGAAGAAGCGCAGAAAAAAGTAGAAGAAGCCTGCGAGAAACTCCTGCACAACTCCATTATGGAGAGTTATCGCTTCGAACTGTTCGAAGGCGAATAGAGATCCACTACATGCGCTCAGGGCAATCCACCCCCAGCAGCCGCATGCCCTCGGAAATTCGATCGGCCACCAGCTGACTCAAGGCCAGGCGCAGTGCGCTGACCCCCTCCTCTTCATTGTTGAGTACTGAATGACTCTGGTACCAACTGTTGTATGCCTTGGTGAGCTCAAAGACAAAATGAGCCACCTGAGCCGGATTGTACTGCTCTGCCGCCTGATGCAGCACTTCATCGTACTGATCGCACAAACTGATCAATCCGATGGCGGCCGCGTCGGCCTCGGCCCATTTGGCCGTCTGCAATTCCGATCCGGCTGCTTTGCGCTGAAGGGAGCGGATACGTGCGTGGGTGTATTGAATGAAAGGACCCGTATCTCCGTTGAAATCCACAGACTCCTCCGGGTCGAACAGCATGTTCTTGGCGGGATCCACTTTTAGGATGAAATATTTCAGGGCGCCCAGTCCCACCATGGAATACAGGCTTTGCTTTTCGTCTGCTCCCAATCCGTCGGTCTTGCCCAGTTCCTCAGAGATGTGCTGAGCGGTCTGTTTCATCTCATCGATCAGATCGTCGGCATCCACCACGGTACCTTCTCTGGATTTCATCTTTCCGCTGGGCAGGTTGACCATGCCGTATGAGAGATGATAGAGTCGTTCCGCCCACTGGTGGCCGAGCCTGGCGAGGACCAGGAAGAGCACTTTGAAGTGGTACTCCTGTTCATTGCCCACGGTATAGACCATTCCGTCCAAACCAAAGTCGACATAGCGCTGAATGGCAGTGCCGATGTCCTGGGTCATGTAGACTGCCGTTCCGTCGCTGCGCAGGAGGATCTTTTCGTCCAGGCCCTCATCGGTCAGGTCGATCCAAACACTGCCATCATCCTTGGCAAAGAACACCCCTTCCTTCAATCCCTTCTGTATCTCGTC
>CATILC010000116.1 GCA_949516455.1 Flavobacteriia bacterium
ACCCTCTGGTACTTCAAGTATTTCGATCACGCGCTAAGCGTGGAGGAACTCCAGGGCTATTTGCCTGTTCATCAGTCTGTCGATCAGGTGGAGCGGGCCTGCAAGGAGGGTGTGGCGCAGGGCGTTCTTCTCTTTGAAGATGGTTTCTACGCGCTGGATCGCCGCTCGCTTCAAAGACGCATCTCCCTTATTGAGCACAACCGCCGCTGGATGAGGATCGGCCAGCGCATGGGTCGCTTTATTGGCCGTTTTCCCTTTGTGCGTTCGGTGATGATCTCCGGAGCACTGTCCAAAATGGGATTGAATGGAGCGGACGACGACATTGATTTCTTTTTGATCGCAGCACCTGGCCGGGTATGGACGGCGAAGTTTTTTCTGATGCTTTTCAAGAAACTGTTCCTCTTGAACTCCAAGCGCTATTTCTGCATCAATCTTCTGCGGGATCAGGATCATTTAGGCTTCTCTGCCCAAGACCGATATACCGCCACCGAATTGATCTCCCTTCAGCCGGTCGTGGGTGGGGCATGGCATGTGGAGCTCATGCGGCAGAATGCGTGGGTAGCGGCGCTCTTTCCAAATGCGGCTCTTCCAGAGGAGCAGGATTCAGAGCTTCCATCTGAGTATCATTGGACCGAACACCTCGTGGATCGGTTTCTGGGCGATGGGTTTGAACGATGGTGCAGGGCCCGATTCGCTCGGCATGTGGCACGTCAACGAGACCGGCCAAATGCGCATTTCGAAACAGATTCGCACGCCTCGGCCTACTTTCCAAATAGTTTCAAGGAACGCATCCTGACTCATTTTCACTCCAGAAATTTCTCTTAAGGCATGAAACAAAGGCTGATCATCAGCACATCGGTGGGCTTGCTGTTCCTGCTCATTGGATGGCTCCGTCCGGTCCGCTTCCATTCAGAGACGAGCATCTTCGTTCCGCTGACCATGTTGGAGCGACAGATACAGCAGAATGGCATTGGCTTTGGCTCGCCAGAAGAGATCGATGCACACATTGAGTTGATGCGTTCACCCCTGGTCGAAGAGGCCTTGGAAGAGCGGTTCCCCGGATCGGCTACCGAGCTCAAAGTCTCCAAGACCCGCAATGGAGCAGTACTCATCGAGTGCTGGACCGAGGATCCGGCAGATGCGGCTGCCATGGCCATGGACGCAGTATCCATCACAGATTCGCTCAAACAGATCATGTTGATCCAAAATGTGGGGCAGTCTCATCGCTTTGTGGCCGGTGCACTCAGAGAAAGCGAAGAGGAGATGGAGCGCATTCAACATATTTTGGATTCGCTGCGCCTGGCCTTCGATCAGGACAGCCTGATCCTGGCCTCAGAAGTCTATAAATACAACGGGATGTATTCGGCCGAGGTACAGGCCATGAACGATCTGAAGCAGCGACTCAGCAAGCTGGACAGCTATATGCAGGCACCTGCTCCCGAATCTTATGTCATCTATCCGGCTGCTGCAGCGGAGCGTCCTTACGGTCCTCCGGCCTGGCTGATGATGCTCATTGGCTGGGGTCTGACCTTCTTGTTTCTCCATGCTGTTCGCCTGTACCGCTCAACGGGTGCTGGATGAACGCCGGGTTGGCCGCAAAGACAGCAGGGGGCGCAGGCATCTTAGCGATAGCGCTGGCCTATTACTTTGATCGCTTCCTTTGGGAGTCCCTCTTTTTGCTCACGGCTGCTTTGTGTTCGGCTATTTTATGGCGCAAAGACTTTTTTGATAAAGGCTTCCCGCTAATGGTTTTGGCCCTGCCGCTCTCCTTCGGTCTGGGGATCAATGAATCTACGGAGATCGAGTTTCCGGCTGAGTTCCTGCTGCTGATCGCCGCGCCGATCGTGCTTTTGCTTCTCATAAAGGAGCGATTCAGGAGTCTGCGTTCGCACCCACTGCCCTTGATATGGATGGCAAGTTTTGCCCTTCCCGTGCTTTGGAGCGATCAGATCCTGGTCAGCTTCAAGTTCACACTCCTGAACGCCCTTTATGTCCTGGTATTCTATTACGGAACTCTGCTTTGGAAAGGCCGGGGAGGTGATCTGCACCGACTGGTTTTCACCTTTGCCCTTGGGCTGCTTCCTGTGGTGCTGCTGGGGGCATGGCGTTTTGTCCAATTCGAATTCAATCCGGTCACCTTAAGGGGCCTTTACGAACCCTTCTTTTATTCGCATACCTACTTCGGAGCAACAGCCGCCCTACTCGCGGCCTATTTTCTTGGAAGGTGGAGGTTGCGTCTGCATGAGCTACTTCTGTTCATGGTGTTTGCAGTCCTGACGGTCCTCAGTGGATCGCGGGCAGCCCTCTGGAGTCTGCTCATCGCTCTGTTCTTTGCCGTATTGCTTCAGCTCCCGCTGCTTTTCAGGTGGCTCATCCCCCTTCTTGGAGTTGGGGTAATCACGACCTTGGTGATGAGCGGCTATTTCGACCCTTACTTCGAGCGCAATTCCTTCGAGAGCCACGATCCGCAGGCTTCGATCGCTGAGCGCTCCATGTCGGTGACCAATCTGAACTCTGATGTGAGCAACAGAGAACGGCTGAACCGATGGATCGCTGCCCTGAGAATGTTTCAGGAGCGTCCGCATTCGGGCTTTGGACCAGGAACCTATCAGTTCACCTACATCCCATACCAAGAGCGCAGTCTTCAAAACCGACTGACCGTGCGCAACCCGGATCATCCGCCGGAGGGTTCCGGAGGAACAGCACACTCTGAACTGCTCTTGCAGCTTTCAGAGAACGGTTGGCCGAGCACTCTGCTTTTTCTTCTGCTGCTGGGTCGTTGGTTCCTTTTGGGAATCCGTCGGTTCGACAGACAACCGGCCTGGACGGGCCCCTTACTTTTGGGGCTGGTCACTTATTTCTTTCACATGCAGGTCAACAATTTCCTGAATCAACCGGCCTTCGCCTTTCTCTTTTGGTCCTTTGGCGCCATGATCACAGAAGGGCATGAAAAGCAGGATACAGGAAGATGAGCTATTACGAGGAGGTCGGAAACTACTACGACAAGGATGCAGTCGATTTTGAGCAGCGCTATTGGAAGAATCCTGTGCTTCAGCGCATTCGTCAGTCTTTTCGGGAAGAAGTCAAGCAGCTTCCCTTCCAAAGCGCCTTGGAGATCGGTTTTGGCCCGGGCTTCGACCTGATCCACTTTGCGCGCATTTTTCCCGATGCCCAGGTGTACGGTCTGGATGTATCCCAAGAGATGGTTCAACTGGCGCAGCAAAAGATCGAGGCACATGCGCTTACCAATGCACATGTTGGGCAGGGGAGTGTAGAACACATTGCTGAGCAATTTCCTGAAACCTCTTTTGATCTGATCTATGTCTTTTTTGGTGCGCTCAATACGGTGGAGGACATCGAAAGGGCCTTTGAATGCCTCTCGGACCGCTTGGAGGATGGAGGGCGCATGGTCCTGACCTTTGTCAACAAATGGTACCTGCAGGGCATGCTGATCGAACTGCTCAAGGGCCGCCCCGTTCAGGCTTTTTCGCGATTGAAAAAAGTTTGGGGCGGTTATTCACCAACTGAATTCCTGGCAAGTCGCTGCTATTCTCCTGGAGAGATCGGCCGTTGTGCGGAGCGTGTCGGTCTGAAGTTGTTCACCCGTTCCGGCTACAGCATTTTTTCTCCAGCCTGGTATTACCACGGTCTGAATCGCCGGCTTCCCGGTCGGATGCGTCAGGCGGCCTGGGATCTGGATCGCCGCATTGCCAACGGACCGCTTGGTGGTTTGGGTGAATATGCGCTCTACGATCTTCGCAAAGACGGATCGAAGTGAATGAGTTCCAAAAGCTCTGTTCGCAGACCGCTCATTTCCCGGCTCCATTCAGCTCGCCAGCCTTCATTGAGCGTTCCTATTGGAATGGAAGTGCACAAAGCCTCCGTCACGGTTTTTCCATGTCTTTTCAAGAGGGCTGATTCCGGAACCTGGACGGTGGACAGACCGAGGATGTCTGCGAGCATCTGTGAAAAATCTCTTTGGGCCACCGGTGCATAACAGATGAGATTCTGATCGCTGAAGGGTTTGCCATCATCGGGCACACGAAGCAATTGCTTGGCGCAGCTTTCCAGAGACAGAACCGACATGAGCTGTTCTCCGCTGCCATAATAGGGCACTTTTCCTGTCTTCTTCGCCGGGTCGAGAAAGAAGGCGCGGAACCACGATCCGGGCCCAAGGATCCAGGCCGGTCGCGCCATGCGTGCATCCAGATGGCGTTCATTCCGGGCATTCAAAAATGGCTCTTCCGCTTGGAGGTAGGCGCGTGCATAGCCGATGGGGTTCAATGGCGTTTGCTCGTTCGCTTCAGAAGTCTGCGGTCCATACATCAAACTGCCGCTGCAATAGATCAAGACCGGCGCGTCTTTCATCTTCCTCAGCATTTGGATCAGTCGCTCATTGGCCGAGGCACCTTTTTGGGCAGCGGTATGTCGCTTGCGGTCACTGCTTCCCGCCATTCGGGCACAATGGAAGATCTTTTTTGGCGGATAGCGTTCCAGCAGTTCCTCAGATATTTTGTTCAGGGGGCAGACGAAGTGGTTGCTTTCCTCCATCAGACGCGCATCCATCTTCCTGTGGCCAAAGGTGATCAGGCGAGCGGGAGGATATTCCTTCATCGCCTCGATGCCAAGTGCGCGTCCGACATATCCCGTTGCGCCCAGGATCCAAATATGACCGTCTGAAGGCATGGTCCGAATATACCATGAGCGGTGATTCGACCGCTCATTTCAGACTCTCTTGAAGATTCGGCAACTTGCGGGCATGCCTTCCCTGCACAAATGGAAAAGCTTGGATGCCTGGATCGTTTTGATCGCTGGTTGTCTGCTGGCGGCCATTCCTGTGGCCAATCATCTGCTTTTTAGGACCTACGCCCTCGACCTTGGCTTTTACACCCACGCCCTCTTTGAATACCGTCAGTTCCGCTTGGCAGACAGCGATATGCTGCTGGCCTTTCATGAGCCACATCTGGCTTCGCACTTTGACCTGTATCTGCCCCTGATCAGCCCCTTGTCCTGGATCTTTGGATCGTGGACCCTTCTTCTTGTCCAATGGTTTGCCGTGCTGATGGCGGGCGTAGCCATTCGGCGGTACATACAGCCCACCGATCCATGGGTGGCAGGATTCGCTCAGCTGGGCTTTTATGCATTCTACGGCATACACAACGCACTGGCTTTTGATTATCACTCCAATGTGGTGGCCGCCTGTCTGTTGCCCTGGATGTTCTTGGCACTCAGGAACGATAAGTGGGTTCAGGCCGCTGTCTGGCTTGTTCTCATCTGGCTGGGGAAAGAAAACATGAGCCTGTGGATGGTTTTTGTTGGCTTGGGCTGGGCCTTGGATCGCCGTTCCCAGAGCGCGCAAAGAAATTGGGGGCTTTGGGCGGCATTCGCCTCCTTGGTCTACTTCATCGCCGTGATGGGTTGGTGGATGCCGGCGCTCTCTTCCTCGGGCGGTTACAGAGGGTTTCTGTACCACTTTGCGCTGGGCGACACTCCATTGGAAGCCCTTTCCTATGTTCTTGCGCATCCCTTTGATGCGGCCAAATTGTTCCTCTACCACAAGCTGGGCGATGCGAGCCCTGCCGTCTACAAGGTGGAATTGTTCCAGTTTCTGTTGCTTTCCGGGCTTGCCGTTCTGGCATTTCGTCCGGCCTGGCTGCTGATGGTCTTCCCGATCCTTGCACAGAAACTCTGGCACGACAGTCCGTTCATGTGGGGCATCGGTTCTCAGTATTCAGTGGAATTCGCGCCGCTGCTCATCATCGGGGCCTTCGAGCTTTTTGCAGGTATGCGCATGCGGTCATGGGCCTTTGGGCTGGCCTTGGTCCAGCTGTCGGGCATCATCGCTGTCAATGCCATGAATGCCACAGAGACAGTGGTCTACAACGAGAAGACGCGGCTCAGGATCTTCCGTAAAGCGCACTACCGACAGGATGCATTGGATGTGGATGCGGTTCGGCGTTACATCGCCAAAGAGATCCCGCGGGACGCATCCGTTTCAGCGGCATCTCCACTGGTCCCGCATTTGGCCTTTCGGGAAGATATCTACGAGTTTCCCCTGCTGAAGGACGCTCAGCACATGATCTTACTACCGGGCATCAGTGTCTATCCGGTGGACCCGAATTGTTTTGACGCATTGATGGAGGAGATCCGGGCGACCGGACAATGGAAGCTGATGCATGAGGGCCCTGGCTGGAGCCATTACATGAAACAATGAGCAACAGGCTGCTGGCTTGCCGAAAAGTCCTTTGTTGGCCGGTGGTCTTCCGCGTGCGTGTCGTAATTTAGAGGAATCCTTAAAGACCCATTCGAATGAAGATACTGGTCTGTATCAGCCACGTCCCCGATACCACTTCCAAGATCAATTTCACGGCCGACAATAAGGCTTTCGATGCCAACGGCGTGCAATTCGTCATCAATCCGTATGATGAATTTGGTCTGACACGCGCCCTGTGGTTCAAAGAGAAGGAAGGCGGGAGCATCACGGTTCTCAATGTAGGGAGCGCAGCCACTGAGCCCACCCTGAGGAAGGCATTGGCCATTGGTGCCGATGACGCGGTCCGCATCGATGCGGAGCCTACGGACGCTTATTTTGTCGCCTGTCAGATCGCGGACCACGCCAAGACGGAGAACTACGACCTGATCATCATGGGCAGGGAGAGCATTGATTACAACGGAAGCCAGGTGCCTGGCATGGTGGCTGAATTGCTCGGTTTTCCATTCGTCAATGCCTGTGTGGGAATGGAAGTGCAAGGAGGAACGGCCGAGTGCATCCGGGAGATAGATGGTGGAAAAGAGACCGTGGAGGCTTCTTTACCCATGGTCGTAGCCGGTCAGAAAGGTCTTGTGGAGGAGAAAGATCTGCGCATCCCGAATATGCGCGGCATCATGACGGCCAGAAGCAAGCCACTGAATGTTCGGCCGGCGGTGGAGGCCACTCAGCGCACAGAAGCGATTTCATACGAGAAGCCTCAGGCCAAGGCAGCTGTTCGCATGATCGATGCGGAGAATATGGAGGAGCTGGTTCGTTTGCTGCACGAGGAAGCCAAAGTCATTTAAAAACCAAACAACATGTCTGTAGTCGTTTTTGCTGAACAATGGGAAGGAAGATTCAAGAAAACCACATTCGAAGCGGTGAGTTATGGCCGTCGTGTAGCCGATATGTTGGGTGTTTCCACGGTTGCCGTGGTGATCGGTTCACTCGAGGATGATCCTTCGGAATTGGCATCCTACGGAGCGAGTAAGGTGGTGCACTTTTCAGAGGATTCATTCAATTCATTCGATTCTTCCGCTTTCGCCTCAGCCTTAAAAGAAGTGGCCGTAGCGGAAGGCGCTCGATCAGTGATTCTTTCAGGCACTTCGAATGGCAAAAGTGTGGTGCCCTCAATGGCGATTCAATGGGAAGCAGCTCCAATAACCAATGTAGCGGCATTGCCCGATTCGGTCGATCCAATGACGGTGAAACGTGGTGCCTTCTCGAGCAAGGGCTATGTCACCTATACCACCAGTGAGCAAAAGACGGTGCTTTGCTTTATCCCCAATGCCATTGGCGCAGTGGAGTTTCCTGGAGCAGCCAGCGTGGAAGAGGGAAGTGTGTCGGCAGAGGCACGTGTTCGGGTCAAGGGCGTCGATCGCGCTACAGGGAGTGTACCACTGCCCGAAGCTGAGTTGGTGGTATCGGGTGGTCGCGGTCTGAAAGGCCCTGAAAATTGGGGACTGATCGAAGAATTGGCTCAACTGCTCGGTGCGGGAACAGCCTGTTCCAAGCCCGTTTCTGACATGCATTGGCGGCCACATTCTGAACACGTAGGACAGACCGGGATCGCCATCAATCCCAACCTCTACATCGCAGTGGGCATCTCAGGTGCCATTCAGCACTTGGCCGGAGTGAGCAACTCCAAGGTGATCGTGGTCATCAATTCCGATTCTGAGGCGCCTTTTTTCAAGGCCGCCGATTACGGCGTGGTGGGCGATGCCTTTTCAGTACTGCCTCAATTGACAGAGGCCGTAAAGCGTTTTAAGCAAGGCTGAAATGAGCCGAAAGCGCCTTTGGATCAAAGGACTGTCCTACAGTCAAACGCAAACAGGCGCTTATGCACTCGTGCTGGGTGAGGAGGGAGGTCCGCGGACCCTGCCGATCATCATCGGCGCATTCGAAGCCCAAAGCATAGCTGTGGCTTTGGAAAAGGAGATCAATCCCCCCCGTCCACTCACCCACGATCTGTTTGCCCAATTTGCGCGCACTTTCACCATTGAGCTCAAAGAAGTGATCATTCATTCGCTCAAAGAAGGGGTCTTTCATGCGAGTTTGGTCTGTGTGGATAAGGACGGAAAGGAAGAAGTACTGGACGCACGAACGAGCGATGCGGTGGCGCTGGCCACGCGCTTTGACTGCCCTGTATTCACCTACGAACAAATCCTTGAAAAGGCCGGAGTGGTACTCGACGAAAAGGAGGAGGCCGCCTCTGTCGAGGAGGACGAGGAAGAAGCCATGGAAGAACTGCTTGATGCAGCGGAGGAGTCTGAGGAGCGCAGCATAGACGACCTGAATCAAGACCTGGACAAAGCAGTTCGCAACGAGGACTATGAGTTGGCCGCCCGATTGCGGGATGAGATCAACAAGCGGGAAAAGAATTAGGAACTCGCTCATGCATCGCTCCGTTCTCGTGCTCCTATGCCTTCTATTGGCGCCTGTTCTTCACGCAGAGGGAATGAGCGATGCCACTACTGAACCCAGTCTCTTGATGCGCATCCTCCGGGGAAGTCTGGGTTTGGGCTTTTTGTTGTTCCTGGGTTGGCTGTTCAGTTCGAACAGGTCGCGTATTTCATGGCCACTCGTGCTGAAGGCATTGGGCATTCAGCTGGTTTTGGCTTTTTGCATTCTGCATTTGCCTTTCGTCAAGGAACTCTTTGAGTCAATGAGCATTGGATTCGTTTGGCTGCTGAGTTTTTCGGACAAAGGAGCTGAGTTTCTCTTCGGGTCTTTGGTCACGGATGCGCAGAATCTCGGCACCTTATTCGCCTTCAAGGTGCTGCCCACGGTGGTTTTCTTTTCGGCCGTTACTTCCCTCTTATTCTACTTGGGCATCTTGCAGCGCGTAGTCAAGGTTTTCGCCTGGGTCATGCGCAAGACCTTGGGCTTGAGCGGTGCAGAAAGCCTCGCGGCGGTGGGCAATGTATTTCTCGGTCAGACAGAGGCCCCGCTCTTGGTTCGTCCCTACATCAAGGACATGACCCGATCGGAATTGATGTGTCTGATGGCAGGAGGAATGTCCACAATTGCGGGCGGTGTATTGGCAGCATTCATCGGATTCCTCGGAAATGGCGATCCGGAAATGGAGATCTTCTTTGCCAAGCATCTGATCGCAGCCTCTGTGATGTCTGCTCCTGCAGCAGTGCTGGCCGCTAAGATGATCATTCCAGAGACGGAGCAAGTGCGTCAGGAAGCGCATATTTCGCGACAGCAGGTGGGCAGCAATGTGTTGGAGGCCATCACCAATGGGACCACGCAAGGACTGCAGCTTGCTGTGAATGTGGGTGTGATGTTGTTGGTCTTCGTGGCCTTCATCTATTTCATCAATGCCTGTCTGTTTCAGGGCATCGGATCCTGGACGGGCTTGAACGAATGGATCGTGGAGGTGAGCGGCGGTCGTTTTGACGGCTTCAGTATGCAGGCCATATTGGGATTTATTCTGGCGCCCCTTTCATGGATGATGGGCGTGGCCAAGGAAGATGTCCTGCTGGTGGGCCAGTTGCTCGGCGAAAAAACAGTACTCAACGAATTTGTGGCCTACATCTCCCTGTCGGAAATGAAGAATGAGTTCCGCTTCAGCAGCGAACAATCGATCGTTATCGCCACCTACATGCTATGTGGCTTCTCCAACTTTTCATCCATTGGCATACAGATCGGAGGGATCGGTGCCCTTGCGCCGGATCGAAGAAAGGACCTCTCACAGCTGGGCGTTCGTGCCTTGATCGCGGGAACTTTGGCCAGCCTCTTCACGGCGGCCATCGTCGGAATGATGATCTAGAAAAGCGCTACGAAAAAGCGATACCAAATGAGAAGCCCCGTTTGATGCGGGGCTTTTTCAATTGAATGATCCGTTGCGCGGGATCAGTTCCCGAAACGCTCCTTGAGTTGTGCCGTGGTCGTGGAACCAGGGCGTTCGATGGGCATTCCCAGAACGCGGTCCCAGATCAATGCCGCCATGGTACCCAGAGCCCTTGAGACGCCGAAGAGGACCGTGTAGAAGTCATACTCTGTCAGTCCGTAGTGCATCAGCAGCTGACCGCTGTGCGCATCCACATTGGGCCATGGATTTTTGACTTTTCCGGTCGCCTTCAGAATATCGGGTACCACTTCATATACGCGACTCACGATCTGAAAGAGCTCGTCCTCCGGCATGTGGTCCAAAGCAAATCTGCGTTGGGCTTCGTATCGTGGATCGGTCTTTCTCAACACAGCGTGACCAAAGCCTGGGATGACTTTCCCATCGGCCAATGTCTTCTTGCAGTAGTTCTCGATCTGTTCCTTGGAAGGCAAACCACCGCCCAGTTCATCGCGCATGCTCTGTATCCAGCGGATGACCTCCTGATTGGCCAAGCCGTGCAGCGGCCCTGCCAGGCCGGCCATTCCCGCAGTAAATGCCAGATAAGGATCGCTCAGTGCACTTCCCACCAGATGGATGGCGTGGGCCGAAACATTTCCGCCTTCGTGGTCGGAATGGATGGTCATGTACATGCGCATCAATTCGCGGAATTCCTCGCTGTCGTAGCCGAGCATATGCGCAAAGTTGCCTGCCCAGTCCAGGTCTGGATTCGGTTCAATGTGCTCCCCGTTACGGTAGCAGCGTCTGTAGATATAGGCTGCGATCCGTGGAAGACGACCGATCAGATTCATGGCGTCCTCGTAGGTATGCGCCCAGTATTCACTTTTGTTGATGCCTTCTCTGTACGCCCTGCGGTATTCACTTTCCGTGCGGCATGCATTGATCCCCGTGATGAATTGGGTCATGGGATGCGCGTTGAAAGGCAAGGCATCGATGACCTTGAAAACGTGCGGGGGAACGATGCTTCTCCGCGCCCAGTTGTTGCTGATCCGACGCACTTCATCCTCTGTCGGCAGTTCGTTCATCAGCATCAGGTAGAAGATGCCTTCAGGCAGGGGTTGTTTTCCTTCGGGCGGATATTTGGGCAACACGTCACTGAGTTCAGGGATGCTGTAGCCTCTAAAGCGTATGCCTTCTGCCGGATCGAGCTTGGAGGTTTCGTAGATCAGCGCCGGCATTCCCCGCATGCCCGAATAGAGCTGGCGGACCGTGATCTCACCCATTTTCTCATCTCCGTGTGCTGCTAGGAATTCGCGCACTTCGCGAGTGGATTCCTCGATCCGACTGGCAAATTTTAGTTTGATCTTACTCATGCTTATTGATTCAGGAATTTGAAATTTTTACCGGGAAAGCGCGCGGCATCGCCCAGTGCCTCCTCTATGCGAAGCAACTGATTGTATTTGGCCATCCGGTCGGAGCGGGATGCAGAGCCCGTCTTGATCTGACCTGTACCCAGAGCCACAGACAGATCGGCAATGGTCGTGTCTTCCGTTTCACCCGAACGATGGCTCATCACGCTGGTGTAGCTGCTTCTGTGGGCAAGATCCACTGTATTCAGCGTTTCCGTGAGGCTCCCGATCTGGTTGACTTTCACCAGGATGCTGTTGGCCACTCCTTGCTGAATGCCCCGGCCAAGGCGCTCCTCGTTGGTCACAAAGAGATCGTCTCCGACCAATTGTACTTGGTTTCCAATGCGTTGGGTCAATAGTTCCCAACCCGTCCAGTCATCCTCGTACAAACCGTCCTCGATGCTGGCGATGGGGTACTTGGACACCCATTGTGCCCAGTAGTCCACCATTTCCTCGGCTGTTTTCTTGCCGCCATTGGATTTATGGAAATCGTAGACCTTCTCGTCGGTGGAATAGAATTCAGAAGCCGCAGCGTCCATGGCGATCCAAATATCCTCGCCCGGCTTGTAGCCCGCTTTTTCAATGGCCTGCAGGATTGTTTCAATGGCCTCTTCATTGGAACCCAGATTTGGTGCGAAGCCACCTTCATCGCCTACGTTGGTGGAATAGCCCCCCGCTTGCAGCACTTTTTTAAGATGATGGAACACTTCTGTGCCCATGCGCAGTGCTTCTGAGAAACTCTCAGCGCCAAAGGGCATGACCATGAATTCCTGGAAATCAATGCTGTTGTCTGCATGGCTTCCACCGTTCAGGATGTTCATCATGGGAACGGGAAGGGTCCGTGCATTCACACCGCCAACGTATTCATACAGGCTTTGTCCTGTGTGCATGGCGCCCGCTTTGGCAACGGCCAGTGATACGGCGAGTATGGCATTTGCCCCGAGCTTGCCCTTGTTGGCTGTTCCATCGAGTTGGATCATAAGCTCATCGATGGCTGCCTGATCGGTGGCGTGCATGCCAATGACTTCTTCAGCGATGACTTCATTGACATTGTGAATGGCGCCAAGGACACCTTTTCCGACATACACCTTGGCGTCACCGTCCCTGAGTTCTACGGCCTCATGAATGCCTGTGGACGCTCCAGAAGGAACAGCCGCTCTCCCGAACGAACCGTCGTCGCAAAGAACATCGGCTTCTACGGTCGGGTTTCCACGTGAGTCGAGGATCTGTCGGGCGTGAATGCTTGTAATGAATCCCATCTTATTTCTTGTTTTCGTTTTTCATGTATCCGCAAAATGCATCAAAAAGATAGCGGCTGTCGTGTGGTCCTGGAGACGCCTCCGGATGAAATTGTACTGAGAAAACTGGCTGGTCCTTGATCCGGATTCCTGCGACGGTGTGGTCGTTCAGGTGTTTGTGGGTGAGGACAATGTCGTCCCTTCCTTCCAGACTGGAGGCGGTGACCACAAAGCCGTGGTTTTGGCTGGTGATCTCTCCCAATCCACTCTCCAAATTCAACACCGGATGGTTGATCCCCCGATGCCCGTTGTGCATCTTTTCTGTTTTCAGTCCCTGAGACAGACTGAGCAGCTGATGCCCAAGGCAAATACCAAATACCGGAAGTCCTGAATCGACGATTGCACTTACTTGGTCTATGTTTTGGGTCATGGCGGCTGGATCACCTGGTCCATTGCTCAGGAAGATGCCATGTGGATCGAAACTCATCAGCTCCTCCAAAGGCGTATGCATTGGAAAAACCTTGATCCGGCAGCCACGTTCTGAGAGGTTCTGAAGGATCGCTTTCTTGACTCCATAGTCAAGGGCAGCCACCCGGAGCGGGGCATCTGCCGAACCGATCTCATAGCTTGCGGCCGTACTGACGCGTGAAGACAATTCCAGTCCTTCCATGCGTGGCACATCGGAAATGCGTTCCCTCAGTGCTTCCGGATCGCTGATCTCCGTGGTGATCAGCGCATTCATTGCTCCTTTATCGCGAATGTGCCGGACCACAGCCCGCGTATCGATGCCGTCGATGGCTACCTTTCCTTCGCGGGCGAAACGCTCGAGAAGTCCCTCCGAGGCGGACGGCCTGGAATGGATCTGGCTGAACTGCCGACATACCAGTCCTGCGATCTGCAGCTGCGCACTTTCATCCTCCGAACCCTTGGTTCCGTAGTTGCCAATGTGCGTGCTGGCTGTGACCATGAGCTGTCCGAAGTAGGAGGGATCGGTGAAGATCTCCTGATAGCCAGTCATGCCCGTATTGAAACAGATCTCACCGCCTGAGGTGCCGCTCAATCCCACTGATCGACCATGGAAGATCGTGTGGTCTTCGAGATAGAGCAGGGCGGGTTTTCCTGGTTCAGTTGGATTCATTCGTGCGTTGGGTTAGCATAAAAAAAGGGACAAAAGCGCAAAGGCATTCATCCCTTCATCAAGTTCATTTCAGGGATTGGATCAGTCTTCCTTCTCCTCTTTAGAAGCATCCGCATCCTTCTTTTCCTCTTTTTTCGGAGGGGCAGCCTCTTCCTTCTCCTCAGCGGTGGTCTCCTCTGCCTCAGCTTCCCTAGATTCCTCTTTTTCTGCAGCAGCCAATTCCTTTTCAGCAGGAGTTTCTTCTACCGGAGTTTCTTCCGTCTTGGCCTCAACAGCTTCATTGGAGGCCTCTTCAGCCTTGACTTCCTCTGTTGCAGGCTCTTCCTGAGGAGCGACCGTTTCTTCTGCGGAGCTTTCCTTTACCTCTGCTTTGGCAGCGACCGGGGTCTCTACTTTGTTGCTTCCACCTGCGCGACGGCTGCGACGGCTTTTCTTCGTCTTGGCCTTCTCGTTGGTGTAGAGTTCGTTGAAGTCCACCAATTCGATCATGCACATTTCGGCATTGTCGCCGAGGCGATTGCCCGTCTTGATGATCCGTGTATAGCCCCCAGGTCGGTCGCCCACTTTTGCAGTCACCTCACGAAACAGTTCACTGACCGCCTGCTTGTTCTTCAGATAGCTGAAGACGATCCGACGGTTGTGGGTGCTGTCCACTTTGGAGCGCGTGACCAGAGGTTCAACGAACTTCTTCAGTTCCTTCGCCTTGGCCACTGTCGTATTGATGCGCTTGTGTTCGATCAACGAACAGGCCATATTGGACAGCATGGCTTTCCTGTGGGAAGCCGTGCGCCCTAGATGATTGAATTTCTTACCGTGTCTCATGCCTCGGCTTACTCCTTATCCAGTTTGAACTTGCTCAGATCCATTCCAAATGAAAG
>CATILC010000117.1 GCA_949516455.1 Flavobacteriia bacterium
GCCGAAAACTTGCGCAAAGCTACTGCGAAAAACACATTTTCAAAGCCCCTTTTTGCAGGGGGAAATTCCCTTGTTGAAAGCTCTGTTCAAGAAACTGAACGCACGATACCAACAGCTTGGATGGCCTGGAATATCAAACTGCTGAAAAAAGGCAGAAAAAACCAAAGTGCAACGGGACGAGTCCGCTCGTCCACGTGCAATAGCAAAGGAAGAAGATAGAGGAATCCCGCCGCAGATTTGAGCATGGCCCCTGCCAGATAGGCCATGCCGATCATGTCTGCATTGCTCTTCTTCAGCCGAAGCAAGATCTTGTGCTCTGCAATGGTAAGCGCCCACAACAAGGCGTGTGCCCGATAGGCTGCTCTGAATGCCCATTCTTTGGGGAGGATGAATTCCTGAAGGACAATGTGCAGGAGCAAGGTCGCGAGGGACCAGATCAGCAGATGGCCAGTGAATCGCATCAGGATTTGATCTTTTGCACTTCTCTGATGGTCAGATAGAGCGCGGCAAAAACGCCAATAAGGCTGCCGCCTATCGTCCACCAGGGGTGGCCTTCAGGGCTGCGCTTATCGAGCTCCGTACCGGCCCAGACAAACAGACCGATCACACAGATCATCTGAACGCCCATCCCTGAAAAGCGAACGAAATCAGCCCGCCGAGCGCTGCTCTTTTGCTTCTTCGGATTGTTCTCCATTTCGGATGTCCCGCACCACGCCCATATTGCAGTTTCCGGTGAATTCGGCTCCCGGCTCAACGGCCAAACGGCTCGTCTGTATGTCGCCTTCGACCTTGCTGCTCGCCGCGAGGGTCAGAAGTTCTGAAACGACCACCCGGCCTTTCACCTTTCCTGAGATGTTGGCATGGGCACAAAGCACGTCGCCCTCGACCAATGCCTTTTCCCCAACCACCAATTTGCCCTTGAGCTCAACAGTTCCGCGGATCACTCCATCGATCCGAAAGTCACCTTCCGACCGAATGTCTCCTGTGATCTCCGTTCCATTCAGTACGCGGTTGCTGATCTGCGCATCCGTTGATGCGTTTCTGTTTGCTGTTCGGGCCATCTCGTGGTCTTAATAGTTCTTCTCAAAAAATTTCTCGTAGCCCTCCACGTCCTTGTTCTTAAAAAAGTACGTGAAGTTCTTCTTGCTGATCACAAGCGCCTTGTAAGTGACCCCTGCAGATACAGCCTGCATTCTCGGGTCTTTCATCAAGGCCTTCTGATAGGTTTGGGCCGTGACCTGATCGGTCAGTCCCGTCACCACCAAAAGCATGATCTGCCCGGTCAAAGGTACTATCTGTTCGCCCAGTTTTTGAAAGCGGTGGAATTCCTTGTTGTGTTCTGTAAAAGCGATCTGCACTTTACTGATGTCCACCTGTCCTTCGATCAGCCAAAGGAAACGGTGCTCAGCGCCTGGCTCCATGATGTAGGGACCTCTCTCCTCTGTGGTGGCTTGCTCACCTCTTGCAGTGAGATCCACCTCATCGCCCGTGCTTTCACCCAGCTGAAGAAGGATCGACTGAGCCTGAATACCGACCTCTGAATTCGGGTACTGCTCATAGCAGGATTTGAGCCCGGCGATCATTTCCTCCCTCTTTCCCTTTCCTGCGAGGCACAGGGCTTTAACGAGCAAATAATGAGGCGCCAGCAGATCCTCTGTACACGCTGAAAGCCCTTTGTCCAATACAGAAAGTGCCTCATCGAATCGTTCTTCGCGAAATGCCCTGTAGGCCTTTTCGTAGCGGGTAAGGCATGGTCTGTCCTCTTCAACCTCCGGCGGGACCCCGTCGTTGGCGGCGAGAATGGCGAACTCCGTACCCGCATAATCGCTGATGAGTTCATTCTTGAATTGAACAGAACGGGCTCCGTCTCCCGTTTCCCGGTACAGCAGGAAAAGCGTGTAGAGCACCCGGGCTCGCTCCTTGAAGGCTTCGAATCGCTTCAACAATTGTTCGTATGTGGCAATGGATTCACCCGCATCTTTCAATCCGTTCTTGTACACCAGGCCCAGATCGATGAATGCTTCACGGATCAACCGATCGCTCTTTTTAAAATCCGCTTCTGAGTTTGGGATGCGTTCGAGATACGTCTCCGGTTTGTACGGGTCTGTCGAAACCTCTCCCTGCTCTTCAGACGAAACAAACGCACTGTCTTCTTGGGCCGATCCGTTTTCCGGAGCTCCTAACCGATTTACGGCGCGGCTTTTTTGCGCCCAATTGTCCGTGTTCGGACGGTCGCCCCATACCCTTCTGAAACTCCCCCGTCCGCTGGAGACGATGGACGGATTGTAGAAATACCATTTACCTGCATTGGGGCCTCCTCCAGCTATGGGGCCCGAAGGCATGGCCGATGCATTCAAGGCGAGTTCCCGGTTGAGTTCCTCGAGTTCCTTCTCGCGTTTTTCCTTCTCTTCCTTGGCGATGAGCTGCTCCACAATGCGCTCAGCCACCTGTCTTTGTTCGGCTGCACTGCGCCTTGAGAGGGCCTGAAGGCTGTCTTGGGTTTCAATGACCCGGATGTCTTCAACCATTCTTTTCAGCACTTCTGCCTTTTCCTTCACCTCTTTATAGCGCGGATGGTCCTGCGGCAGGCTCATGGAAGACGAGTCGTAGTACGCCTGGGCCATGGGGTAGGCCCGAAAGGAAAAGTTGATCTCGCCCAGTTTCAAATGGGACAGTGCCTTCTGGGTCTCATTGATCACACTGGTTCGAATACTTTTCTTCAGGAAATCCTCTGCTTTTTCGAATTCCTCTTCCTTGAGTGCCATCTCCGCCATCACATAGTACAACTGGTCGCGATTCTCGGTATTCTTTTCGTCGCGTACCATTTTCTCCAGCTCCTCGTACATGGGCAGCGGATCCTTTGCGTAGACATCGAAATTGCGCGCCCGGCTGAGCTGACTTTGGAAATAGAATTCGTAGCTGGGATTCATGTCCACGACCTGATAAAAGGCTTCCGAAGCCTCATAACCGTTCCCTTCTCGTTCCAGTGCCTGCCCACGGATGTAGGTATAGCGGACCCTTTGCTCCTTTTTCTTTGCGAGCTCTGCTGCCTCTGCCATATTTGCCGCAACAGCTGGCCAATCCTCAAGCAGGATGTTCATTTGGCCCATGGTCGCCAGCACCTCAGGCTTCAGTTCTTTTGGGAGCTTCGGATCGTAGTAGAGGTACTCGAGGTCGGTTTTGGCACTTTCCGGATTGCCGATCCGGATCTTGCATCGCGCGCCCCAGAGCTTGGCCTCGTGGGCCAGTTCGCCCTTGTCGTAGTTCGTTTTGATGTAGTTGAAGGTCTCCAGGGCTGAGAAGTATTCTCCCTTGTAGAAACGAGCCAGGCCGATCAGCATGTAGCTGTCGTCTATATAGTCGTTCTTTTGCCGACCGCCGATCACCATGCTGTGACCAGTGATGACCTTGACCGCCTTTTCCATGGCGCGGTCCATATCGGTGGTGATCCCTGCAGACATTTCTTCATCCGGCCATTTGTATACCGGAAGGATCCGGTCATAGGCCTCTGGCCAAGACGATTCGATCTTGAGCTTTCCCGCCTGAAAGGCCTCGTTCCCATTGAACAGTGGGTTGAACCGGGAGGTCATCTCGTGAAAGGTCCTGCTGGTAAAGGTGTCTTTTGTTCGTTTACAGCCACTCCATGCAGCCACGAGCAGCAGGAACAAAATCGACCGGGTCAGGTGCGTAGAAAAAAGGCGGCTGCACATCTCGATGGGATAACTCCGAAGACGACAAAGTTATTTTAATGCAACCGTTTTCACTGAGGGCCCGACCACAGGTTGAGGTTTAATAGTTTTTTACGTCATTAGTGTGATTCATACACTTCTTTTGTGATCCTCTGACGCATGGAAAACAATCTGGAAAAACCCCGCCTGTCCATGGGCGGCATCATCAACCTCAGCATGGGGTTCATGGGCATCCAAATGGGATTTGGCCTTCAAAACGGCAATGCCAGCCGCATCCTTGCCAACTTCGGTGCCGACGTACACGAACTGAGCTATTTCTGGATCGTAGCCCCGCTGACCGGCCTGATCGTCCAGCCCATCATCGGACATATGGGCGACAATACATGGACGCGTCTCGGGAGAAGGAAACCCTACTTTCTGGCCGGCGCCCTGCTGGCCTCACTTGGCCTGATCTTTCTGCCGAACTCCAATGTCATTGCGGGTGAAGGTCTGCAAGCATCTGAATTCATGGGCATCTCTGCCATTCTATGGATCGGCGTTGCATTTCTCGCGCTCATGGATGCCTCCTTCAATATCTGCATGGAACCCTTTCGTGCCTTGGTGGGCGATGTGCTTCCCCAAAAGCAGGGAACCATTGGATTCAGCGTGCAGACGATCCTCATTGGTATGGGGGCCATTTTGGGCTCCTTCCTTCCGTGGATACTGACCAATTGGTTCGGTGTGGCCAACACGGCCGCTGACGGCATGGTCGCTCCCAATGTGGTCTGGTCTTTCTATGCAGGGGCCTTTCTGCTGATGGCCACCATCCTCTACACCATCGCAACGGTCCGGGAATACAGTCCGGAGGAATACAAGCAGTTCAGGAAAAGTGAAGGGACAGGCGAAAAAGAAGTGAAGAAAGGGCTGCTGGCATCGATCTTACAGGATGCCGGGTCAATGCCTGTGCGGATGAAGCGTCTGGGATGGGTGCAGATATTCTCCTGGTTCGGCCTGTTCACCATGTGGGTATACACCACCTCTGCGGTGGCCACCCATCACTTCGGTCTGTCGCCAGAAGTCCATTCGGGAAAGAGCTACAACGATGCCGGAGACCTTGTGGGCGTGCTCTTTGGAACCTACAATTTCGTGGCCCTCATTTTTGCCTTTCTCATCACGCCGATCGCACGGTTGACGAGCCGAAAATTCGTTCATTTTGCCTCGCTCATTTTAGGCGGCCTTGGACTGCTGAGCATGTATGTGCTGCCTCAGGAATGGCTGGTGCTGAGCATGATCGGGGTGGGGATCGCCTGGGCAAGCATTTTAACGGTTCCATACGCCCTGCTGGTCGATGCGCTGCCCGCTGAGAAAATGGGCATTTATATGGGGATATTCAACTTCTTCATCGTTCTGCCGCAGATCGTGAATGCGCTCATAGGCGGATGGATCGTGCACGACTTCTTTGCGGACTACGCCATTTATTACGTGGCCTTCGGAGGTTTGACCTTTTTGATCGCTGGCCTGCTCACGCTGCGCATCAAAGAGCCTTTGTTTGGCGGTAGCGACAACTGATCGAATAACAAGATTCCAGTACACGGAAGAGGCTGACCAGCTGCAGTCTTCATCCATTGGTGGATTGCCCTTTACTTAGCGGAACTCATTGAACAGCTCATGATCAGATCCACTTTGCTCCAGCTTTTGGTTTGTGCCCCATTCATCGTCTTTGGCCAGTGGGCCGAGCGCTCCGAAGGAAACAGCCGTTCATATCAAGAGGTCGTCTCTTCCTATCGCTGGCTGGACAAACAGTTTCCACAGGCCCGACTGGACAGTTTGGGAATGACGGATGCAGGGCGGCCCCTTCATCTCTTTTTGGTTGGAAGCGATCTGCCTGAACCGGGAAACGCCCCACGCGAAGACCAATTGGTGCTTCTGGTGAACAACGGCATACATCCCGGGGAAAGCTGTGGAGTGGATGCCTCATTGCAGTGGGTGCGCAAACAACTCGAAGAGGGTTCCTTCCCCAAAGGAATGCTGCTGGCCGTGATCCCCGTATACAACGTCGGCGGAATGCTCCAGAGGCGACCCAACACCCGTGCTAATCAGGACGGACCGGTTCTCCAGGGATTCAGGGGCAATTCACGCAACCTCGATCTGAACAGGGATTTTGTGAAAGCTGATGCACAGAACACACAGAGCTTCTACCGCATTTTTCAGCTGCTGGACCCAGACATCTTTATCGATACACACACCACCAATGGGGCCGATTACCCCTACACCATGACGCTGATCGCCACCCAGCAGGACAAGCTGGCCCGTCCACTGGGCCGATTCATGGCCGAACAATTCACTCCAGCGCTCTATGAAGGAATGGCCAGCCGCCAACCCATGGTTCCCTATGTGAATGTCTTTGGAAGGACGCCGGACAAAGGCTACGCCGCCTTTCTCGAAACCCCCCGGTACGCCAGCGGGTATACTGCGCTGCACCATTGCATCGGGTACATAACAGAGGCGCATATGCTCAAGACCTATGAAGCGCGGGTTGCAGCCACCACAGATTTTCTTGATGTATTGCTGCCGCTGGCTGAGAAGAATGCCACGGCCATAAAAGACGCCCGGAAAGCCGCTCGTAAATGGACCGCGGCTCAGACCCATTTCCCGACCGGCTGGGCCTTGGACAGCAGCAGGAGCTCCACAATGGCCTTCGACAGCTATGCCCACGCGTATTCGCCCAGCACCTTGGGCGCCTATGATCGACTGAAATACGGGCAACAAACAAAAAAGCAAGCGATCCCATTTTACGGCCGCTACCGCGCAACCGACAGTGTGAAAACACCGAGAACCTATCTGATCCCATCGGCCTGGTACGGCGTTTTGGAACGCATGAAGATGATGGGCATCCAAATGACTTCATTGGAAAAAGACAGCATCATAGAGGTGCAGAACAGCTACCTGAAGGGGGTCGTATTTGCCAAAAGACCCTACGAAGGGCGCTTCATGGTGCAGGACTTCAAAGAAGAAAGAAGAACGGAAAAAAGGCTCTTTCAAAAGGGCGATGTGTTGGTGAACACCTCGGGCAATAACGCCCTCTTGCTCTCTAATCTCCTGGAGCCCCGTTCCGTAGATTCCTATCTGCGTTGGGGCTTCTTTCACTCCGTTTTCCAGCAAAAGGAATACTTCTCCACTTATGTGTTCGAAGACACCGCCATGGAGCTGCTGGAAAATGACC
>CATILC010000118.1 GCA_949516455.1 Flavobacteriia bacterium
AGGTATTCTTTGAAAACAGAGTGCTGTTCATCTCAAAAGGGAGAACGGAGACATTTGATAAAAGTTGAACGATACGCTTCATCTGTAGGCACATAAAGGTACAAAGTGCCTGAAGTGGCGAAGCTTCGAAGCCTCATTCGTTGGCGTCCTCTGCGCATTGACCGGCCCAAGCTAACTTTGAGGCTCAATCTGACTCCCATGACCAAACTGAGCATACTGCCCGATGAACGATCCGCTGACCTGGAGATCTATCTGTTTCAAAAAGACAGAGATCTAAGCAAGTTGCCCCTGGGCAGAAAGCAGAAGGGCCTTCTGAGAGAACGCTTCGCCCAGGATGACAAGAGGGATTCAATTGAACTCACAGACGGCGATCGTCGTCTGCTGGTCCAAAGGCTGGATGTGGCAGCCAAGGCAAGCGGTAGTGAAACCGAAATGTGGCGGATGAAGGCAGTGGGTATCTACGATCGCTGCGTGGCCCTGCGTTGCAACAGGGTGCAGTTGATCGCCCTTGGAAAGCAACAGCCACTCTCCCCTTTTTGTGAAGGATTCCTGCTGGCATCCTACCGCTTTGAGAAATACCTCAAGGAACCTGCGGAATGCTTCCCTGAGGTCTTGTTGGCCCCCGGTCTGAGTGAAGAGGATCATCAGGAGCTGCAGTCGATCACAGAGGCGGTTTCCTTTTCACGAGATCTGATCAACGAACCGCTTCAGAGTTTGGGAGCGACCGATCTGGCGGAGCGGATCCGGACCAAAGGGACCGAGTGCGGATTCACTTCGGAGGTGTTTTCGAAGAAGAAGATCGAATCGCTGAAGATGGGCGGTATCCTCGCGGTGAACAGAGGATCACTCGATCCGCCTTCTTTTTCCATTTTGGAATGGAAGCCCGAAAAGCCGATCAACGAGCGGCCCATCGTATTGGTGGGCAAGGGTGTGGTTTACGATACCGGTGGGTTGAGCCTGAAGCCGACACCGGGTTCGATGGACAGCATGAAGAGCGATATGAGTGGAGCCGCTGCCGTGGCCGGAGCCTTTGTACTCGCCGCCCGGCAAAAGCTTCCAGTTCATCTGATCGGACTCATTCCGGCCACGGACAACCGTCCGGGGGTCAATGCCTACACGCCAGGAGACATCATCGATATGTACGATGGCAGCACGGTAGAGGTCCTCAACACAGATGCCGAAGGAAGGATGTTGCTTGCCGATGCGCTGAGTTATGCCAAGAAATACGATCCTGAACTGGTCATCGATCTGGCGACCCTCACCGGTTCGGCAGCCATGGCCATCGGAACCAAGGGCCTTGTGGCCATGGGGAATGCAGAAAAGAAGGAAATGGATGCCTTGGTGGAGAGCGGAGATAAAGTGTACGAACGCGTGGCGGTATTTCCATTTTGGGACGACTACAAGGACATGCTCCGTTCGCCCATAGCCGACCTGAAGAACATCGGTGGACGGGAGGCAGGCGCCATCACCGCAGGAAAATTCCTTGAGCACTTCACCGACTATCCATTCATGCATCTCGACATTGCGGGACCTGCCTTCCTTCAGACCAAGGACGGCTACAGGGCCCAGGGCGGAACAGGTGTGGGGGTTCGTCTGTTGTATCAGTTCCTGAAGGAGCGCAAATGACCACAGAACCCAAAAGAAATCAGATCGCTGCGATCAGCGTTGGCGATCTGAACGGCATCGGACTGGAAGTCATTCTC
>CATILC010000119.1 GCA_949516455.1 Flavobacteriia bacterium
GAAGTGTTTCGACTCAGCACATTCACCGCCCCTATGGCCCGTGCATCCTCCGAAAGTTCGCTGCAAAAGGGAAGGACGGCTTCTTTGTAGGGCACCGTTACATTGAGGCCCTGGAGTTCCGGATCGGCGAGCAGATCAGGCAGTTCCTGAATATCCGCCAATTCATATGCCTGGTATTTGTGGGAGTGATCAATGCCCAACTCTTCGAAACGCTGGCGAAAAAGATCAGGGGAATGCGAATGAACCAAAGATCGGCCGATGAGTCCGTAGCGTTTCATCGACTCAGGCATCTGAGTGCCTACCGAGACGCTCGAGACCGATAATGAGCGCTACTGCGCTGATGCACAGGAAAATACTCAGGCCAAGCTGAGGATCTCCTTCAAAGCTGCCTGGAGCCACACTCTCATAGCGGAAAGGCACTACCTCTCCGTGGGAATCCACCCGCGTTTCGATGACTTTCTTCCAAGGCCATACCACCTGAAGTGAACCGATCATGAAGCCTGTCATCAGGGACACGGTTGCATCGTGGTACTTCTTGAAGAGATAGCCCAAAAGACGGGCAAAACTGAGCAAACCGACTGCACAGCCTGCCATGAATACCCCGATGACAAGCAGCTCCAGATCCTTGATGGCGCCGGTGACATAGGCGTACTTCTTCAAAAGGAGCAGGATGAAACTCCCAGAGATGCCGGGAAGGATCATGGCGCAGATCGCCAATGCGCCCGAGAGAAAGATGAACCAAAGGCTCTCAGGTGTCTCTGCAGGAGT
The DNA here is from genome assembly GCA_949516455.1 of Flavobacteriia bacterium. GTDB lineage: Bacteria > Bacteroidota > Bacteroidia > Flavobacteriales > Schleiferiaceae > RFXV01. The sequence goes on from CATILC010000119.1 coordinate 769, forward strand.
GCTGATCCCTACCCACCAGGCGATGAATGCACCCGCGATCAGGAAGATCAGGCCGGTCAGGTTCTTATTCCGCACTTTCAATCCAACCACAAAAGCACTGGCCACGATGAGTCCAAAGAAAAAGCTCCACAGGGGTACAGCATGGTTGTCCAGCAGATAATGGATCAGGCGCACCAAGGTGAGCACACTGAAGACGATCCCAGAAAAGAGCGTCAGCAGAAAGCGCCCGTTGATGTGCTTCCAAAAATGCTTGAAGTCAGCGGAAAAAAGATATCGGAATGCCTGAGCGTCAAAGGATTTTAGGGAATCGATCAGCCTTTCATAGATGCCCGTTATAAAGGCTATGGTTCCGCCGGAAACGCCAGGGACCACGTCGGCAGCTCCCATTCCCATTCCCTTGAGGAACCAGCCCATGCGTTCGCGAAAGGATTCCATGTTCAGTCTTTATTGGGTGAACTCAGTTGGGCAAGGCGCTTGTTCGTCAGAAAACGAGGGAACAATTCGAAGAAATAGCTCCTTCGTCCGGGGTCGATGCCCAGGGCCTGCCGGAAATAGATCTCTCCTTCGTCCCATTCCTCCATGGAAAACAAATAGCCCGCCAGACGGAAGTGGATGTCGGCTGAAGATGGATTCAGCTGAACGCCTTTGTACAGGAGGTCCATTCCTTCCTCGATCTCGTCCAGGTCAAAGAGGAGTTCCGTGTATTCCATGTAGATGTCCGGAGCGGTATGACCCATTTTCAAGAGCTCCTGATATTTTTCACAGCTCTCCTCCAGAAACCCATGTCTGCGCATGAGTTCTGCCTGTATGATCAGGTAGTCAGGATTCTCGGGATCCAGTTCCACAGCCCGCCGAATGTGGTGGAGCGACTCATGACCACATTCCTCTTCATCGGAGAGTAAGGCCAGTTCCAGGTGCGCCTCCTCCAACTCGGGATCTTCGGTCACAGCTTTGGTGAAGAACACCCGTGCTTTTGCAGAGTGGCCCATTTTTCGAAAACAATGCCCTATGCGGAAGTGACTGTAGCCGGCGGGTTCATCCACCTGAATGCCTTCTTTGTAGGTCTGTATCGCTTCTTCGAGCCTTTCCAGTTGCTCGAGTATCCGAGCTTTCTCAAAGCGTGCAGCAGCAAAGGCTGGGTCGATGAGCAAGCTGTAGTCCACGGCCCAAAGGGCGTGATCATGATCCTTCATTCTTGCATATGACGCCGAAAGGTGAAACCATGCCTGCTCGGAAAAGGGCTCCTGATCGATGAACTTTTTAAAAAATGCGATGGCCTCCAGGTCCTGACCCGAGCCCTCAAAGCAATGGGCGAGATTGAACAAGGCGATTTCGTCCTCTGGATTCAGCTTGAGCAGATCCATGTACAATTTGATCGCCTCGTCATGAGCGCCCAGCAGCTGCTGCTCATTGGCCATCAACATCAAGACCTCTTCAGGAAACTCATGCCTTGGATAGGCCTTGCGGTATAGGCGAATGGCTTCCTTGTGCGCACCTTTTTTGCTGAAGATGGCAGCGCGTGCGAGAAGGAGTTCCGTGTTCTCAGGATCCATTCGCTCGGCTCTGTCCAGTGCCCGTTGCGCTTCTTCGTTCTGATCGTAGGCGAGGAGGAACTGTGCGCGCTTAATGGGGAAATTGGATGAAAACGGAAACACCTCTTCGCCCAATTCTGCGGCTTTCAGTGCTTTGTTGATCTTTCCAGAGGAAAAATAGTGATCGCTGATGCGTTCAAATTCCTCCACATCGAAGAAGGGCGCCTCGCCCTTGTTCACCATACCCTCAAACTTCCGGATCAGCTCCTTCAGCTCCGTTTCCTCATGCTCACTCATTGAGGCGTACTGAATTTTTATTTTCCATTAAACTACGCAAGAAAGCACCTGAACAAAGGTAGTTGAGGAAGGTGTTTTCCCACATCTTTTCACAGGGCGCGAAAATGCAATTTCAGCTGCCTGATCATGAAGCCTGCACTTATATTTGAAACAAGTTTTTGGCCTATGACTTTGATCAAATCCATATCTGGGATCCGAGGAACGATCGGTGGAGAAGTAGGGGATTCCCTCACCCCAGTGGATACAGTGGCATTCGCCGCAGCCTATGCGGGATTCATCAAGGAGCGATCCGGTAAATCCGACCCTGTGGTGGTGGTTGGACGAGATGCCCGTTTGTCGGGACCCATGGTACAGGATCTGGTGACCGCCACCCTTCGCATGTCTGGTGTTCATGTTCGGGATGCAGGCTTGTCCACAACACCGACCGTGGAGATGGCCGTTGTCTTTGAAAAGGCAGACGGCGGCATCATTCTTACTGCTTCCCACAATCCGAAGCAGTGGAATGCACTGAAACTGCTCAATGAGAAGGGTGAATTTCTTTCTGCGGCAGATGGTTCCGCCATTCTCGAAGCAATAGAACACGGTCGATACGACTTTTGTGAGGTGGATGCCCTTGGCGACCACCAAGTTCTGGACGATGTGCTGGACAAGCACATCCAAGCCATCATCGACTTGCCTTATGTGGATCGTGATGCCATCGCCAAAGCCGGTTTTCGTGTTGCAGTGGATGCGGTCCATTCCAGTGGTGGAATTGCGATTCCACGATTGCTTCGCGCACTTGGAGTAGAAGAGATCGAAGAGCTTTACTGTGAACCTACGGGTCACTTCCCCCACAATCCAGAACCGCTGGAAGAGCACCTGGGGGAGATCATGAAGTGTACCCGGGAAAAACAGTGCGCACTGGGCATCGTTGTGGATCCGGACGTGGATCGACTGGCGCTGATCACCGAAGAAGGAAAGATGTTCGGGGAAGAGTACACCTTGGTGATCTGTGCAGATTACCTGCTGCCCATCAAAGGCGGCCCCACCGTTTCCAACCTTTCTTCCTCCCGTGCCTTGCGCGATATCAGCCGTCAGCATGGCTATGATCATACGGCATCCGCCGTGGGCGAAGTCAATGTGGTGGCTGAAATGAAAAATTCTCAGGCGGTCATCGGAGGAGAAGGCAACGGTGGCATTATCCTTCCCGATCTTCATTATGGCAGAGATTCATTGGTCGGAGTGGCGCTGGTTCTCTCTCATCTGGCAAGGAGCGGAAAGAAATTAAGCGAGTTGAAAGCGGGCTATCCGGCTTATGAAATGATCAAGGAAAAGATCCAGCTGGATCCTGCCATGGATGTGGATGGGCTGCTGATGAAGGTGGCGGATCGCTTTTCCGATGAAGAAGTGAGCACGGTGGACGGAGTGAAGGTAGATTTTAAAGGAGGCTGGGTGCACTTGAGAAAATCAAACACCGAGCCCATTTTGCGTGTTTACGCGGAAGCAAAAAGTTCAGAAGAGGCCAGGCGACTGGTCGGAATGCTGCAAGAGGTGATCGAGTCATGACCAGAGAAAAGGCGAACAAAGAGCACAGAGAGCTGGAGGATTATTTCCGCCCTTTCAGAGCAGAGGTCGTAGGGCAGGGCATGAGCTTCAAAACGCCTTACGGAGAAAAGGAGCTCATCTATGCAGATTGGACGGCGAGTGGACGCCTCTACAGTCCGATCGAAGATCGGCTGCACAGGGAGATGGGTCCTTTTGTGGCCAATACCCATACAGAGACAAGTACGACCGGGAAGGTCATGACGCTGGCCTATCAAGAAGCCAGAAAGGTGATCAAAGACCATGTGCGCGCCTCTTCAGAGGACGTATTGATCACCTGCGGAACCGGAATGACCGAGGCGCTGATCAAATTTCAGCGCATATTGGGTTTCAAGTTGCCTGAACCTTGGTCCAAACGGCTGGAAATAAAGCAAGAGGATCGGCCTGTGGTCTTTATCAGCCATATGGAGCACCACAGCAACCAAACTTCATGGCTGGAGACCATCGCAGAGGTTGTGATCATCCCGGCCAATGAAGAAGGGCATTTGTGTCTCGATCGTTTTGCTGATCTGCTGAAGGAGTATTCAGATCGGCCTCAGCTCATAGCGAGTCTTACGGCTTGCTCGAATGTAACAGGCATTGAAACACCCTACAGGGAAGTGGCCCAAATGATCCACTCAGTCGGTGGCCGGTGTTTTGTGGATTTTGCCTGCAGCGCTCCCTATGTATCGATCGATATGCATCCCGAGGAAAATGACGGCACTCATTTGGATGCGGTCGTTTTTTCTCCCCACAAATTTTTGGGCGGGCCGGGCTCTTCAGGTGTTCTCATTTTCCACAGTTCGCTTTACAACAATGAGGTGCCCGACGCACCGGGCGGTGGTACCGTAAGCTGGACCAACCCATGGGGTGGGCATCGGTATTTTGACAATATCGAAGCTCGGGAGGATGGCGGAACACCGGGTTTTCTCCAAGCCATTCGTGCCGCCATGGCCATCAAGCTCAAAGAAAAGATGGGTGTAGAGAAGATACTGCACAGGGAACACCAATTGATGGACATACTTCTGCCGGGCATGCGCTCTGTTTCAAACTTGCATGTACTCGCGGGGCATATATCGGACCGGCTGGGCATCATATCCTTTTACATCGACGGACTGCATTTCAATCTGGCCGTGCGTCTGTTCAACGATCGCTTTGGCATACAGACAAGGGGCGGTTGTTCCTGCGCGGGAACCTATGGGCACTTCCTTCTGGACATCGAGGAATCTTTCAGCAAGGACATTACCAACGAGATCGACAAGGGGCATTTCTCAAACAAACCAGGCTGGGTGCGCCTCAGTATCCATCCGGTCATGACCAACGAAGAAGCGCACTTTCTGGTGTACGCCTGCCAAGAGGTCGCTAAACACTGGGAGGACTGGGCCGAAGATTACGTTTACAATCCAGGCTCCAACGAATACGACCATAAAGAACTCGGTGGCTTTGAGAAAGAATGGGTCGCCTCAAAGTTCAGTTTCATTTGATCTACCTCGACCATGCGAGTACGACGCCCTTGTCCGATGGGGTGAAAAAAGCCATGTCTGAGGCCATGGAGGGGTATGGGAATCCATCTTCCCTTCATCAAGCCGGGAGACAAGTGAAATCACGTGTTGAATCCGCCCGCAGAGAACTTGCTCTTTCCCTGAGCTGCGAACCGGCTGAGATATTCTTTACTTCCGGCGCAACGGAATCGCTGAACATGGCCCTGGATGCCTCTTTGGATGAAAAGAAAAAGACGCGGGTGTTCTGCAGTCCCATGGAGCACCACGCCGTTCTCGACAGGGTTCGGCATCTTGCAGAAAGAGGAAGGATCGAATGGATTGAAATCGCAAATGATGTCCATGGTCATCTGGACACCAGCTTTATCGAAGAAGCCGAAGCGGGCGATGTGGTGGTCATGATGGCGCACAACAACGAACTTGGCAGAGCCAATCCGATCGATCTCATATCCAAAAGGTCCAGGGAGAAAGATCTCGTTTTTCTCTGCGACGCAGTACAAACGGCCTCCTGGCAACCGATCGATCTGCAGAAGTGGAGTGGGGTGCAGGGACTGGCTATTTCCGCGCACAAATTCAATGGACCAAAAGGAGTAGGGGTCTTGTTTTGGCGATCTGCCCGATCGCTTCGCGCATTGCTTCATGGAGGTTCGCAGGAGCGCTCCCTGCGGCCAGGTACCGAGAATGTCATCGGGATATCTGGCCTGCACAGGGCCTGGAAGGAGCTCCAAGATGAAGCCGATCTCCGAAGGGAACAACTCGCTGCACTTCGCAAAGTCCTGGGAGACCGCCTGGAACAAGGTGGGCCGATCCAGTGTACTGTGCCTTTTCAAGCTGGAGATCATCCCGGGATCGCAAATCTCACCATCCCCTTCGAAGGCAAGACTTCCATGCTCTTGTTCCGGCTTGATATGGCAGGCATCTGTGTTTCAGAGGGAAGTGCCTGCAGTTCAGGAAGCAGCAATGGATCTCATGTGATCCGGGCTCTGGGAGCCGACCGAGCGGGCTTCGCTTCGCTTCGCATATCGTTCAGCCACCTGACCCGTTCTGAGGAACTCATGTTGGCTTTGGATACGATGGAAGCGGCCATCGCAAACTGAGTGCGACCTACTTCGCTGGTGAGCGATAGCCGAAAAGCTCCTTTTCTTTGATGATCTCATCGACATAAGGAGGAAGGAAATCTTCCCAGTTTTCCTTTCCTTCTTTGATCATACCAAGGACCTTGGGGGAAAATATCTGAAGAACATCCTTATCAAAATCCTGAATGTCGACGACCCGACGGTTGTTCAATAGATAATCCAACAACGGCTTTAGACGCGGATGGATGTCGAGATCCTTGATCTGCTGAACCGGACCATTGGGATCCGGCTGAAAAGGGTAGGTATACATCCTCAGATCGTTGGAGAACAAAACGCCCATGGCCTGAAGTATTCCTCCACTCAGATCCTTGTAGTATTTGTCGTTGAAGATGTCCTTCAAATTGGTCAGCCCCATGATCAGGCCCATTCGAGACTTGGTGTATCTGCTGAAATACTCGACCAGCTTGTAGTATTCCTGATAATTGGAGATCAAAACGGTATGGCCCAATGAGCAAAGCACCTCCGCACGATCCAGGAAGTCCTGATCGTTGATCTCTCCACCGGCTTTCAGGTTGTGGAGGGTGATCTCAAAGAGAACCACAAGCCGATCCTTATCCACTCTTTTTTCGGCAGTGAATTGTTCGTAGCCTTTTTGCAGCATGTCCAGGTTCACCTTGGTCACCGGACGAAAACTCCCTCGCAATGCGAGAATATTCTTCTTGTAGAGCAGAGAAGCCGGCAATATGTTGGTGCCATCGGGTCCGAAGATCACGGCATCGGTCATGCCGTGTTTCAGGAGTTGCAAGCTGAGCAGGCGATTGTCGACATTTTCGAATGCGGGCCCGTCCACGTGGATCATATCGATCTCGATCTTGTCCTTGTGGATGTTGTCATACAGGCTCACCAGGAGCTCATTCACATCCTGATGCTTAAAGAAAGCGCCGAAGATCAGGTTCACCCCCATGTCTCCGATGGTCTCCTGCTGCAGCCGGGCTTCTTCTTCTTTCATTCGAATGTGAAACCAAACATCATTGGGCGCCCCGCCTGCCTCGGATTGAAAGCGGATCCCCATCCATCCGTGCCCTTTGAACCTCTTGGTGAAATTGATGGTGGCCACCGTATTGGCGTAGGCAAAGAACTTTCGGTTGGGTTGTTCCTCATTGTCGAGACGCTCTTCCATGAGCGCGTACTCGTGCTGGAGCATTTTCTGCAAACGGCTGAGGGTGACATAACGTCCGTCGGACTCCACTCCGTAGATGGCATCTGAAAAGGCCTTATCGTAGGCTGACATGGCTTTGGCAATGGTTCCGGAAGCACCGCCTGCACGAAAGAAATGCCGCACGGTCTCCTGGCCAGCGCCTATTTCAGCAAAACTTCCATAGATGTTCTCTTCCAGATTGATCTTCAGAGCTTTTTGGGCGGCGGTGGGGGCGAAGGATTGCGGCATGGCTGAATATTGTGGACAAAAATAAACGAAGCAACGACTCAGCGCCCGCCCTGCGCTGGCTATCTTCCCAATATGTCTGAGGTTCAATTGCAGGTGTTGGGGTCGGGTACCTCTCAGGGAGTTCCTGTCATCGGCTGCGACTGCAGAACATGCAGGTCCAGCGATCCGTTCGACCAGCGTCTGCGGTCCAGCGTGGTGTTCTCCACAGAAGGGAAAAATGTTTTGATCGACACCGGGCCCGATCTCCGGCAGCAATTGCTGCGCTCCGAGCTAAGTTCCATTGATGCTGTGGCACTGACCCATGCGCATCAAGACCACACCGCCGGACTGGACGACCTCAGACCGCTGATCTTCAAAAGCGGAAGGCCCATGCCGATCCACTGCCGCTCAGAAGTGGCCAAGCGCCTCAGAGAACAGTACGCCTATATTTTCGAAAACCCCGAATATCCAGGCGTTCCCAAGATCGATATACTTCCGCTTCAGGGCGGTATCCAATGTATCGCAGGCCTCGACTTCACCTTGATCCACGCCCGGCACGGCGATCTTCCAGTGGTGGGTTTTCGCCTGGGGGCGATCAGCTACCTGACCGACGCCAATCACATCACAGATGCCGAATTGGAAAAGGTCAAAGGCAGCCGCTACTTCATCCTGAATGCACTGAGGGACGAACCGCACTACAGCCATTTTCACCTTGAGGCCGCCCTCGATGTGGGCCGCAGGAGTGGGGCGGAAGAAGTCTTATTTACCCACATCAGCCATCATTTTGAACCCCATGCATTGCTGTCCGAAAGGCTCCCAAAAGGGTTTGGCCTTCTTTGGGACGGACGGTCATTGAACGCATAAAAAAACCCTCCAGCCAGGAGGGTTCATTGTAGTTCAAAGAGTTATCTGTATCACCAACCTCCCATGGTGGAGCGGATCATGCCTTTGTACGAAAACTCAGTGCCTTTTTCTTTGGCTCCGGCTTCTCCAAGCTCGAGTGCGCTGAATGCCGCTTCCTTGGCCATCTCATCCTCTCCGAGTCCGTGAAGGATCTGGGCACGAACCCAATGACTGTACCAGCTGCTTCCATCCAACTCCAGGCAACGATCGATAAGCACGATTGCTTCCTCCATATTGCCTGCATTCATGTAGTACTGCGCTGAATTGCGGAAGACCCGCCAGTTCTCCTGCTCTTCTTCGATGGCTTTGGCAATGTTCATTTCCGCCTGACGTGCCACATCCATCTGAACAGGGATGACGACCGAGGTCTTTTCCCATTCGATCCCAATGCCGCAGGAAGTTCCGGTGATGTCTCGAATGTCCATGCTGAAGGTTTCAACCACCTGGTTCGAGGCCGCAGTGGCCACTTCCGTGCGCAGCACATTGTTGTCTTCGCTGTAACTGCCCGTTCCCCACATTTCCGTTTCGGAATTCAGGATGACCGTCCAAGTGTTTTCCCCAGGAATGGTGAGCAGCGCATAATCGCCTTTGGAAACGGGTTCTCCGTTCACTTGCACGTCCGTGCTGAAGCTGATGCGTGTCGCTTTGTTGGCTCCAGTTCTCCACAGGCGCTCAAAGGGCACCAGTTCACCGAAAATGGTGCGGCCCTTCATTTGTGGGCGTGAATACTCGATCTCAATATCGGTCAGTCCGACGCGCTGCTGGACAGCTCCCAAAGGACTGGGTTGCGGCAGCTCCTGAGCACTCAATAGGATGGTACCGAGGAGGCAGCCTGACAGTAGTAGATTCTTCATGGTGTCTTGTGATTTAGATGCAAAGAAAGAAAATGAAAAGACTCGGCTATTGTTCGATGAGTATCTGACGAAGAATGGGTCCGAGACCACTGAAGAAGAATTCAACAGCGATCACCATGACGATCAATCCCATCAGGCGCATCAAGACCTTGTTGCCCGTCTCCCCGATCCATCGGGTAATGGTCGGCGCAAAGAGCAGGGCCGCAGTATTCAATCCGATGACAGCGGCCATAACAGCAATCAATATGGCTTTTTGCCCCAGGCTTTGGGCGTCTTCCATCAGCACGATGGCATTGGTGATGGAACCGGGACCTGTGATCATCGGCACGGCCAAAGGCGTGATGGAGATGTCGCCCACGTATTCCGCCGTCTTTTCTTTTGGAATTCTTATCGCACTCAGCCTTGCCTGCAGCATGTCATATCCCATCAGCAAGAACAAGATCCCGCCGACTATTCTCAGTCCGTTGACAGAGATGCCAAAGAATTCAAAGAGAAACTGCCCGGTCAAGGCAAAGAGCAGAAGGATGACAAATGCAGTCAGCCCGCCCCTCTGAGCTGTCTTTCTGCGAGAACGATCGTCGAGCCCCGAGGTCATAGAAATGAACACGGGCATCAACCCAAATGGATTGATGAGGGTCAGGAAAGAGGTGAAGGCCAATAGGCCAAAGTCAAAGGAATCCAATGACGGTCAGTTCAAGACAGATCTTTTCGCAGCCAAGCCATCTCCACGGCCGCTGCTGCTGCTTCAGTTCCTTTATTGCCCAATCGGCCTCCGGAGCGGTCGATGGCTTGCTCTTTGTTCTCATCCGTGAGCACACAGAACAGTACCGGGATTGAAGCGCGTTCGTTCAGGCGGGCGATTCCCTGAGCAGTGGCCGAGCATACGTGGTCAAAATGCGCGGTTTCTCCGCGGATCACGCTGCCAATGGCAATGATGGCATCCAGATCATTTCGATGTTCCATCATACGGCTGCAGCCGTAGATCAGTTCAAAACTGCCTGGAACCTGCTGTGTGATGATGTCCTCTTGGTTCGCACCTGCCTGCATCAATGTGGTCTGAGCTGCCTGACACATGGAAGAGGTGATGTCGGAATTCCACTGGGAAACGACCAGACCAAAGCGCAAGCCCGTTGCGCTTTTCTTTAAATGTGCGAGAGAAGCATCGTAGTTCTCAGTGGCCATTACTCCCAGGACCGGGCCCGCTCCACGTATTTGAATGCGTCCGCTCCCTCCTTGCTATCGGGAAATTCATCAGTGATCCGCTGAAAGAGATCGGCGGCCTCTGAATACGCGCCCACCATCTCGGCAGTGAGTCCGGCCTTTTTCAGGTAGAAAGGCGTGAGAAATTCATTGTTGCTTCCAGAAACTGCCTGACGATAATAGTCCAGGCCGTCTTCGGGCTGTCCGAGCTCCACAAAAGCGTCGGCGATGGCACCGAGTTTGAGCAGGCGCATGATATCGTCTTTTGGATCGAACCGATCCAGCTCGCGAATAGCGTCGTCGAATTGTTTGAGATTCAGATGAGCGACTCCCGCATAAAAATGAGCCAAGTTGCCCGTCCGGGTTCCCGAATAGGCTTCGGCCACTTCCAAAAAGCCTGACCAGCTTCCAGCGCCGTTCAGGGCACTTTCGAGCGAGTCCTTTTCGAAGGCCATGATGGCAGAAACCATCTCTTCCTGCGCCGCGCGTTCCTGAGGTGCGAGATACCAGTTGTAGTAGGCCCATAAGCCGCCAACAACAACGACCAGTGTTCCGATGACGCGGGTCAGTGTTTTTTTGTTGTTCTCAATGAATTGTTCGGCACTGGAGAGGGTGGCGCCTACATCCATGAGTACCTCTTCTTCCTGATTCTTATTCTTGTCAGCCATTTACTCGACTCCGTTTAGCATTCGTTGGAAGGCGCGAAATTAAGTCTTTTACGCTTTAGGGCGGGGGAGTACATTTGAGTGCTATGGACACGCTCTTTCTGGAATCCATTCGCCTGGTCAACTACCGGAACCACGAAGAATCTGAATTCACTTTTTCACCGAAGATCAATGGGATCCTCGGCCTGAACGGAGTGGGGAAGACCAGTTTGCTCGACGGCATCCACTTTTTGAGCATGTGCAAGAGTTACTTTGCCTCTTCCGAAAAGACTCTCGTACGAAGGGGAGAGCAGCAACTCATGGCCAGCGGCATTTTCAAGCGGGCCGGACAATCAGAAGAGGTCCTGGGCGCTTGGCAGCAGGAAAAGCGGAAGGTTTTCAAGAGAAATGGATCGGCCTATCGGCGGCTCACGGAGCACATTGGCCAGTTCCCATGCGTTGTGATCGCACCCAAGGACCATGAACTGATCGATGGGCACAGCGAGTTGAGAAGACGCTTCATGGACCAAGTGATCGCGCAGTCCTCTTCTGAATATGTCGAGGCACTGCTTCGGTACAATCGACTCTTGCTTCAGAGAAACGCACTTTTAAAGGATGGGCAATTCCCGTTTTCGGAACTCGAGTCCATGCTTGAGCCCTTCGATGTGCAAATGGAACAACAGGCTCAGTGCATTCATAAGGAACGGGTGCGTTTCTCGTCAGATATGAAGGAATTGATCAGCACCTACTACCAAGGCATTTCTGGCGGACGGGAGGAGGTGCAGATGACCTATGTCTCCGATCTCCACGAAACCCAGTGGCCCGAATTGATGCAGGATTCACGAAAAGCTGATTTTCAGGCGCGGAGAACCCAAAAAGGCATCCACAAAGACGATCTGCTTTGGTCCATTGAAGGAGAAAAATTGCGCCTGTACGGAAGTCAGGGACAACAAAAAAGCTTCCTTATCGCCTTGAAACTGGCACAATTCGACTTTCTCGCCCGACGTACGGACCGTCAGCCCATTCTCCTCCTCGACGATATATTCGACAAGCTCGATGCGGATCGCGTCATTCAGCTGATCGAGTTGGTGAACACACATCACTTCGGGCAGATCTTCCTCAGCGATACAGATCGGGAACGCACTTCCGCTATCTTGCAGAAGATCAACGAAGACTCGAAGATCCTCCACCTCTAGTTCCATGGGCAGAAAAGACAATCTGGAAAGTATCGGAGACGTGCTAAAGAGCGTTGTGCGCAAGTACAGCCTTGAAAAAGGGCTCGAAGATGCCCGCGTCAAAGAACTGTGGGCTGAATTCCTCGGAGAGGAGATCAGGGTACACACCCAGTGGATGCGCATCAAAGACGACGTGCTCTACGCACGCATGGCGCACTCAACGGTACGCCACGAGGTGTTCAATCGCCGGGCCGCCCTGAAGGCGTTCATCAACGATTCCCTTGGACAGGAACGGATACGAGACATCCGCCTCGTTTAAAGACGTGTTCTTTAGTGGTGTCCGCGACGGCCAAAGAAGAATTGACCCTCAATGGTTGCATTCTC
>CATILC010000120.1 GCA_949516455.1 Flavobacteriia bacterium
ACCTGCACATTGGTCGGCGCTGGACAGGTCACCGTAGTGGTGAAGGTGAACGGCCCGACCCAGTTGGAGGTTCCGTTGCCCGAAGTGGAACAATCGTTCTGTATGTACACATCATAGGAAGTGACCGGTGTCAAACCTGTAATAAGGATCGAATCGACCGTGCTCGTCAGCACCGTACCCGAACCTTGGCCAAAGCCCTGAGGACCATATTCAATATTGAAGTTGGATCCTCCCTGTCCATTCCATAGGATCTCTGCCGAGAAACCCTGAATGAGTCCGGCGATGATGCTGGTCACATCCGGACAAAGAGGCGCCTCGATGACCGAGAAATCATCTATGGCCATATCTGAGGTAAAACTCGTGGTGGAGGTTCCTCTGATCCGGAAGCGAACAATGGAGTCGTATCCAGCAGGGAGCACCGCACCGACCTTGAGCCACGGATCGTTTCCAGCGGTTTGCTGCTGACCCGTGATGCTGATGATGTCGTTGGTCCAGCCAAGGGTCTGATCGAATACGTCTACAGCCATGGTTCCCATGGTCGCTCCGTACATATGGTAGTAGAACTCCACATAAGGGGAAGTCAGCAAGTTCACCCCGACATCCGCTGAAGTGATCTCGCCCGTATTACCAAATCCACCCGAGGTCTCCAGATACATATACATGCCGCCTGCAACCCCAGGAGTGGTGTTGTCAAAATGGGGACCTGTATTGAGGGAATTTTCGTTTGCTCCGGAAGCATCTTCTGCTTCCCAGGCCGGCGTGGTGGTATTGGGGATGGTCCAGCAGTTGCCGTAATCCAGGGCCCGACCGGGAGTCACGCCCTCAAAGTCTTCGAAGTAGGGAGCCATGCTCACACCACAAGCTGTGGTAAAGGTGAACGGACCCACCCAGTTCGAAGTACCTGCTCCATTGGATGAGCAATCGTTCTGCACATAGACATCATAAGAGGTGACCGGTGTGAGGCCCGTCAACAGAACAGAATCCACATTGAGATTCAAAACGGTTCCCGATCCCTGACCAAATCCGGCAGGTCCGTACTCTATGTTGAAACTACTTCCTCCCTGTCCATTCCAGGAGATCTGTGCTGCTGTGCCGCCCTGGAAGAGATTGGCTGCAAGGCTGCTGACATCCGGGCAGGCAGGTGCTTCGATCACGGAGAAATCATCCACGGACATATCCGAGGTGAAGCCCGTTCCTTTGATGCCACGGAAACGGAAACGCACAATGGAATCGTAGCCGGCAGGAAGCACGGCTCCTATCTTCTGCCAGGGGTCTGCACCCGCAGTCTGCTGCTGTCCGGTAAGGATGACTATGTCGTTTGTCCATCCAAGGACCGGATCGCGCACGTCCAGTGCAAGTGTACCCATATTGGCTCCATACATGTGGAAATAGAATTCCACATAAGGCGTGGTCAGTGTGCTCACATCGATATCGCCCGACCGAAGATTTTTAGAGGCTCCTGTCGCTCCACCGGAAGTCTCTAAGTACATATAAGTTCCTCCAGGCGTTCCAAACAAGGTGTTGTCATAGAAAGGGCCTGTGTTAAAGGAGTTTTCATTCGAACCAGTGGCATCTTCACCTTCCCAGTTCGGTGCTGTTGTGTTCTGCATCACCCAGCAATTGCCAAAATCGGTATTGGCTCCAAGCGTTGCTGTTTCAAAATCTTCAAAGTAGGGTGCGGAAAATATGCCACAGGCCGTTGTGAAATTGAATGGCCCGCCCCAAAGGCTGGTGCCGTTCGTATCGCAATCCTGGCGGATGTAAACGTCGTAAGAAGTCAGGCCTGAGAGTCCGGTGAGGGACAGGGTATCGTTTGGCGTGTTGATCACCGTGCCCGAACCCTGAGAAAAGCCCGCTGGCCCATATTCTACGGTAAAGCCCGTAATGATTCCAGAGGAACTCCAGGTGATGTCCGCAGAATTTCCGGTGACATTGAAACTCTGCCCATTGGTGGGCGCCGGACAGGCTGCTGGGGTGGAAAAAGTGATCGGTCCTTCCCATGTGGAAACTCCGTTGCTGTCGCAATCGATCTGTACATAGACGTCCAGGGTGGAGTTATCGGGCAGTCCATTGAGCATTATGGGATTCGTGGTATCGTTCACGATCGTACCCGATCCCTGTGGGAAGCCAGTGATCCCCCATTCAATGTTGTAGCTGTTTCCCGTTCCTGTGAAGTTGATATCCGCCGAGAAAGGCATGATGTTGGAAGCGCTGATGCCAAATGGTGAAGGGCACAAAGGCGTCTCCATGACCGAGAAGTCATCCACGGCCATGTCCGATCGGAATCCCGCACTTCGGACTGCACGAAAGCGGAATTGAACGATCGAGTCATAGCC
>CATILC010000121.1 GCA_949516455.1 Flavobacteriia bacterium
AGTCCGGTCTCAAGCGAGCTTGACCCAGACTTTCGGAAATAAAAAAACCGCCTTTTCGGCGGCTTTTTGTTTGCTTGGCGGAGAGTGAGGGATTCGAACCCCCGGAGGTGTTACCCTCAATGGTTTTCAAGACCACCGCAATCGACCACTCTGCCAACTCTCCGGGGCAAAAATAGACGCATCTTAGGAAACTGTGCAAGAAGATTTTAAGGGCAGCAAAAGAAGCAGCTCAGTCCCACTCCTCGAGCAGTTCCTGCATATTCTGCTCTTCTACATAAGCATCGTAGCAGTTAAGGAGGCTTACCAACAGCTGATAGTCTGTGGCGTGGCGGATGGCGCGGGGCGCGTAGCGGCAGTAGAAACTAAAAGTGGCCACTTCCTCACGGCTCATCCCTGTGAGTTCGCGTAAGATCTCTCCGTTGCGTCCGGCGAGTTTTCGGCGAAAAGCGTCTTTGGCCACCAGCTTTTTGAGTTCGCGCAGCTGACGCGGCGTCTTGCCGAATTGCTCATACAACAGATCCAGCGGGTTGGCGATAGTGGCCGGCAGATGCACAGGCATGACAATGTCCTCCTCTCTGGGCACCAGCGGTTCTCCGATTTCCATTTGTTTCGGATCGTTCGAAGTGAGTTCGTAAGCGAAGATGCCCACTTCGTCCAGCAGGTAGTTCTGTTCCTTCAGCCGCACGATCAGTTCCCTTTCGTAATTCGAGTCGCTCACCTCCACGGTGGAATAGGAGTAGCTCAGGTGGGAGAAGACCAGCGTATCGCCCGTTCGTGCATTCAGGTGGAATCGTCCGAGGGCGTCGGTCAGCGTTCCCTGTTCGCTGCGGGTATTGGCCACATGGGCGGCGGGAACCACCAGTCCGGTCTTAAATTCAAAGACCTGACCGTAGATCAAATGGTCTTTTTCCTGCGCCCCGATCAGCAGAGGAAAGACAAGGGCCCACAGCGTGCAGCGGCGGATGTATTTTCGATATTCGCAGTTCACTTTATCCCAATCGAATGTCAGAGGACAAGAAGATCATCTTTTCGATGAGCGGCGTCTCCAAGACGCTTCCCCACAACAACAAGACCATCATCAAAGACATCTATCTCAGCTTCTTCTATGGAGCGAAGATCGGCATCCTTGGTTTGAACGGATCGGGTAAGTCCACCTTGCTGAAGATCATCGCAGGAGTGGAAAAGAACTACCAGGGCGATGTGGTCTGGTCGCAGGGCTACAGCGTGGGTTATTTGGAGCAGGAGCCGCAGCTGGATGAAGAGAAGACCGTGATCGAGGTCGTTCGTGAGGGCGCATCGGAGATCACCGCCATTTTGGACGAATACAACAAGATCAACGATGATTTTGGGCTTCCGGAAGTTTATGAGGACGCCGATAGGATGGAGAAACTCATGGGCCGTCAGGCCGAGCTGCAAGACAAGATCGATGCCGCCAACGGCTGGGAACTCGACGTCATGCTCAACCGCGCCATGGATGCCCTGAACTGTCCGGAGAGCGATACGCCTGTAAAGGTGCTTTCTGGGGGAGAGCGCAGGCGTGTGGCCCTGTGTCGTCTGCTGATCCAAAACCCGGATGTGCTGCTCTTGGACGAACCCACCAACCACCTCGACGCCGAGTCTGTGCTTTGGCTGGAAAATCACCTCTCGCAGTACGCAGGAACGGTGATCGCCGTAACGCACGACCGCTACTTTCTGGACAATGTGGCCGGATGGATCCTCGAGCTGGACAGGGGAGAAGGCATCCCCTGGAAGGGCAACTACTCCAGCTGGCTCGATCAGAAGACCAAGCGCCTCGAACAGGAAGAGAAGCAGGCTTCCAAGCGCCGCAAGACCCTTGAGCGCGAGCTGGACTGGGTGCGCATGAATCCAAAAGGACGGCAGGCCAAGAGCAAAGCCCGACTGTCCAACTACGACAAGATGCTGCAGCAGGAACAGAAAGAGCGGGAAGACAAGCTCGAGATCTTCATTCCGCCTGGTCCGCGGCTCGGAACGGAGGTGATCGAGGCGGAGTCGGTGGCCAAGGGCTTCGACGAAAAGCTCCTTTACGACAACCTGAACTTCAAACTGCCTCCCGCGGGCATCGTGGGCATTATCGGGCCGAACGGTGCGGGCAAGTCCACCATCTTCCGCATGATCATGGATCAGCAAAAGCCCGATGCGGGCAGCTTCAAGATCGGGGAGACGGTCAAGATCGCCTACATCGATCAGAGCCATGAGAAAATGGATGCGGAGAAATCCATCTTTGAGATCGTCGGCGATGGGGCAGAGCATTTTGAACTCGGTGGAAAGACCATGAACGCCCGGGCCTATCTGAGCCGTTTTAATTTCAGTGGGGGCGATCAGAGCAAGAAGATCGGTGTGCTGTCGGGTGGGGAGCGCAACCGCCTGCATCTGGCCATGGCGCTCAAGGAAGGGGGCAATGTCCTTCTGCTGGACGAACCCACCAACGACCTGGATGTGAATACACTTCGTGCGCTGGAAGAAGCGCTGGAGAATTTTGCGGGCTGTGCGGTGATCATCAGCCACGACCGCTGGTTCCTGGACCGTGTATGCACCCACATCCTGGCCTTTGAGGGCGATTCAGAGGTCTATTATTTCGAGGGCGGATTCTCCGAATACGAAGAGAACAAGAAGAAGCGATTGGGCGAGGTGGAACCCAAGAAATTCCGCTACAAAAAGCTGATGAAGTAAGCACGCACTGCCTCGGCGTGTGCGTAGCTTCGCAAGGGATGAAAAAGACCGATGTACTGATCGTGGGCGGCGGCCCTGCAGGCAGTGCCTGTGCGATGATGCTGGCCGATGCCGGTGTTTCGGTGACCTTGCTGGACAAGGCGTCCTTTCCGCGCGATAAGATCTGCGGAGATGCCCTTTCGCCCGACGTGCTGAATCAGTTGGTGCAGGTGCGTCCGGACTTGCGCACACATTTCGACCTTCAGGATAAAAAGCAACGGATCAACGGCATGCGTCTGGTGGCGCCCAGCGGTGTTCACTTCGACCTCATGCTCAATTCAGCTTCCGTCAAGCTGGATGGATTTGTCATGTCGCGCATGGAATTCGACCGCACCCTGAATGAGGAAGTGCGAAAGACCAAAAATATCGATCTGCACGAAGGGGTGCGTGTCAAAAAGTGTACGCCCATAGAAGGTGGAATGCGGGTTGAGACCGATCAGGGCGAGTGGAACACCCGCATGCTGGTGGGCGCGGACGGCGCACATTCTGTGGTGGCCAAGCAGCTGGCTGGCTTTGAAATGGACCGCAAGCATTACTGTGCGGCCTTGCGCGTCTATTACGAAAACGTCGATTGGGCAGACCACGAGGCAGATGTGATCGAACTGCACTTTTTATCCGAGGTATCGCCGGGCTATCTCTGGGTATTTCCCATGGAAGGCAACAAGGCGAATGTGGGCATCGGTATGCTCAGTGAATACGTTTCGAAAAAGAACGTGAACCTCAAGGAGGAGCTTGAAAAGGCGATCGCCACACATCCACGCCTGGCACCCCGATTCAAGAACGCACGGGCCCTGGAGTCCATCAAGGGATTCGGCATTCCCTTGGGGTCCAAAAAGTTTCCGCTTTCAGGAGACCATTTCCTGCTCACCGGCGACGCAGCTTCCCTGGTGGATCCTGTTTCGGGCGAAGGCATTGCCAATGCCCTGCGCAGCGGACGCTTTGCGGCCGATCACATTCAAAAGGCCCTGAAGGCCGATCGCTTCGATGCGTCTTATAACAGCTCATACGACAAGCGATTGTACAAGGCCATCTGGGCGGAACTGCGCATCTCCCGCTTTATCCAAAAGCTGTTCACCAGCCCCAAGCGGGTGGAGTGGGTCACACGTCTGATCAGCCAGAACAAAGTCGTTCAGCGGACCATCGACCGATGGCTCTTCGACGATCACTTTATGACGCATTGGAACGAGCCCTCCTACTATTGGCGCAAGTGGACCGGCCAAAAGAAGAATCCGATCGACACTAGTGATCCCGTTTCTGTGCTGCCGCAGAAATGACGTCCTGCAGAAAGTCACCGGCCAGCCCGTCCCAGACCGATGTACTCATCAAATAGTCTGCATAGGCCTCATCCATGCGGTTTGGAAAGGAACTCCTTCGGTGCATGCCCCTCAGGGCCATTTGGATCCCCTCGGCTTCCGCATAACTGAGCAGCCAGTTCTGTTGGCGCATAAATGAAAACATACGCTTTCGTCCCTCCGTCATATGGGCTGTGCCCAGGTTCAATTCGGTGTGCACCCGATGCACAAAGTCTGCGAGCGGAATGGATGCGTACCGATCCCAATCTCTGGCCAGCACATGATCGATGAGCAGATCGCTCACCACCGGCGCATACTTTCCCTGGCTGGGGCGCAAGGAGGCAATGAGCTCCTGTATTTTGGGATGGCTGTCGGTAAAAGTGTCGATGAAGTGGTGCAGCCGCACGCCTTTTTGAATGGAGGCGGGCAGCTTGGACCATTTTGACCGCGGAAGTCCATCGGCAATGAAGTTGCCAATGAGCAAATGCGGATCGTCGCCCGACAATAGACAATGCCCGAGGATGTTCACCCCAGTAGTTTGTAGAAGAGTCGGGGGCTCAATGCGTGCAATGGAACGGCCAGCAGCTCTTTTCTGCCGATGTAGCGGTGGAAGCGATCACTTTCCAAGGCCCTGATCAGCTTTTGTGCAAAAAGGTCTGCGGGCATGCCATTTTCCTGGGCCTTGCTGTTTCGTTTCAGCGGCTTGCCTTGCGCATCCAAAGAGTTCAGGGTCACTTCGGTATTGATAAAGCCCGGGCTGATGACCTGCACCTTGATCCCGGTCTCTTTAAGCTCTTCCTTCAGGCTTTCGAAATACACGATGAGTGCGGCTTTGGAGGCCGAATAGGCGGCCAGTTTGCGCTGGCCGAATTTCCCGGCAATGCTTCCAATGGCCACGATATGTCCGGCGTTTCTTTCGATCAGATGGGGCAGCAGCGATTTGGTCAGGGCCACATGGCCGTGGTAATTCACCTCGAAGATCTTCCGTTCCACCTCATTGGTGGTTTCCAGCACGGTTCCCGACTGTCCGATGCCCGCATTGGAGACCAAAAGATCGATCGAACCCAGATGCGCCAGTGCCTTCTTTACCCATTGATCGCTCTGGAGGTGCTGTTCCATATCCAGTGGAAGGATGTCGATGTGTTCGGGATGGGCGCACTCCTCTTTGACCTTTTGGAGAACATCCGTCCGTCTTGCCGAGATCAGAAGCTGGGCGCCCATAGCGCTGAAGGCCTGAGCTGTTGCCTTACCGATGCCGGAAGAAGCACCGGTGATCCAGATCTTTTTACCTTCGAAACGACCCATTGGGCGAAGGTACACGTCAGGCCCGAACGGTCGTCTTCGGCGGAGGCCGTTCAATTTTCAACGGACCCTCTTTGGTTGAAGCGAAAAGCCCTTATATTTGCAGCCCTCAAATGGTGGGAGCACCACTGAACATTTGACGTCATGAAAAGAACCTTTCAGCCATCCAACAGAAAGCGCCGCAACAAGCACGGATTCCGCGAGCGCATGAGTTCCGCAACTGGTCGCCGCGTTTTGGCCACTCGCCGGGCAAAGGGCCGCAAGCGATTGACGGTCTCTGATGCGATGAAGTCCAAAGGCTGATTGTCGATAGAAAGAGAATAAAAAGGTGTCTTCCTTCCGGGAGACGCCTTTTTTTGTACCCGATATTTACCCATTAGGAAGACCCTAAATCCCATACAGCTCATGCCCAAAGATTCCAGCATTCGTTCCATCCTGATCATTGGAAGTGGGCCCATTGTCATTGGGCAGGCCTGCGAGTTCGACTATTCTGGTTCTCAGGCTTCACGATCGCTTCGCGAGGAGGGCATCGAGGTCACGCTGATCAATTCCAATCCCGCCACCATCATGACCGATGAAGTGGTGGCCGATCACATTTATCTCTTGCCCCTGGAGGTGGAGTCTTTGGAAAAGATCCTCAAGGAACAGAAAATAGATGCGGTGCTCCCGACCATGGGCGGGCAGACGGCGCTCAACCTTTGCATCGAAGCCGATAAGGGTGGATTGTGGGAGGAATACGGGGTGAAGATCATCGGCGTGGACATCAACGCGATCAACATCACGGAAGACCGGGAGCAGTTTCGTGTGCTGATGAACGAGATCGGCATCGGAATGGCGCCAAGCCAGACAGCCACCTCTTATCTCAAGGGCAAAGAGATTGCCCAGAAGTTTGGCTTCCCGCTCTGTATCCGTCCATCCTTCACCTTAGGGGGCAGCGGCGCATCCTTTGTTTGGAACAAAGAAGAGTTTGACGATCGGCTGAAAAGAGGTTTGGAGTCTTCGCCCATCCACGAGGTGATGATCGACAAGGCGCTGCTGGGCTGGAAGGAATTCGAACTCGAACTGCTCCGCGACTCGGCCGACAACGTGATCATCATCTGCTCCATCGAGAACATGGATCCCATGGGCATTCACACAGGAGATTCCATCACGGTGGCCCCGGCACTGACCCTGAGCGATTCGACCTATCAGCGCATGCGGGACATGGCCATCAAGATGATGCGCGCCATTGGGAATTTTGCCGGAGGCTGCAACGTGCAGTTCGCCGTCAGCCCGGACGAGAAAGAGGAGATCGTGACCATCGAGATCAATCCCCGGGTCTCCCGTTCTTCGGCCTTGGCGTCCAAGGCCACAGGCTACCCCATCGCCAAGATCGCCGCCAAACTGGCCATTGGCTATCGTTTGGATGAATTGAGCAATCCGATCACGGGTACCACCACAGCCTACTTTGAGCCCACGCTGGATTATGTCATTGTGAAGATCCCTCGCTGGAACTTCGATAAGTTCGAAGGGGCAGACCGCACCCTCGGGCTGCAGATGAAGTCTGTAGGCGAAGTGATGGGCATTGGAAGAACCTTCCAGGAAGCCCTGCACAAGGCGGCCCAAAGCCTTGAGGTCAAGCGCAACGGACTGGGTGCGGATGGAAAGGGCTATACCGATCAGGATCAGGTCATAGAAAAGCTCACCCACGCCAGCTGGAACCGCGTCTTTGTCATCTACGATGCCATACAGATGGGCATTCCGCTCCGCAAGATCCACGACATCACCAAGATCGATATCTGGTTCCTCAAGCAGATGGAAGACCTGGTGCGCGTGCAGTCACAGATCGAGTCGCACACCCTCGATAGCCTGCCAAGAGAGCTTTTCCTGGAGGCCAAGACCAAGGGCTTTGCGGATCGGCAGATCGCCCATATGATGCGCTGTTTGGAAAGCGAGGTGCACCAGCGCCGGGTGGACGAAGGCATTGAGCGCGTCTGGAAATTGGTGGATACCTGCGCGGCGGAATTTCCTGCGCAAACCCCTTACTACTATTCCACCTTCGAAGGCGAACTGACAGATAAAGAGAACAAGCGCTATTCAGAGAACGAAAGCGTCCGCACCGACAAAAAGAAGGTCGTGGTATTGGGCTCAGGTCCCAACCGCATCGGTCAGGGCATCGAGTTCGATTACTGCTGTGTCCACGGCGTACTCACCTCCAAGGAGTGTGGCTACGAGACCATCATGATCAACTGCAATCCGGAAACGGTTTCCACAGACTTCGACACGGCGGACAAGCTCTATTTCGAGCCGGTATTCTGGGAGCACATCTACGACATCATTCGGCACGAGAAGCCGGAGGGGGTCATCGTACAGCTCGGCGGACAGACCGCACTCAAACTGGCAGAGAAGCTCGATCGCTACGGCATCCCCATCCTGGGTACGAGTTTTGAATCGCTGGATCTGGCAGAAGACAGAGGCCGTTTCTCGAACCTGCTCAAGGAACAGGGCATACCCTATCCCGAATTCGGTGTGATCACCAATGCAGATGAGGCACGGGAACTGGCCGACCAACTCGGATTCCCGATCCTCGTGCGCCCTTCCTATGTATTGGGCGGTGCGGGAATGAAGATCGTCATCAATCAGGAAGAGCTGGAGCACCACGTGGTCGAACTCTTCAAGGATTTTCCGGGGAACCGCGTACTGCTGGATCATTATCTCGAAGGAGCCATCGAGGCCGAAGCCGATGCCATCAGCGATGGAGAAGAAGTCTACATCATCGGCATCATGGAGCACATCGAGCCCTGCGGGATCCACTCGGGCGATTCCAATGCTACTTTGCCGCCCTTCAACCTGGGCGAATTGATCCTCGATCAGATCAGGGAATACACCCACACCATTGCCAAGGCCCTCGGCACAGTGGGTCTTTTGAACATTCAGTTTGCGGTCAAAGATGACAAGGTCTACATCATCGAGGCCAATCCCAGGGCGTCGCGCACAGTGCCGTTCATTGCCAAGGCCTATGGCGAACCCTATGTACATTACGCCACGCGCCTGATCCTCGGGGAAAACAAGGTGAGCGACTTCGATTTCAATCCGCAGCTCGAGGGATTTGCCATCAAGAGTCCGGTCTTTTCCTTCAATAAATTCCCGGATGTCGACAAGAACCTCGGTCCACAGATGCGCAGCACGGGCGAGGCCATCCACTTTATCGACAACCTGAGATCGCCCATTTTCAAGCGCATCTACAGCGAGCGCAATCTATACCTGAGCAAATAGGAAGAGCATGCTCCGAAGTATCCTTGTATTTCTTACGGTCTATCTGGTATACGGCCTTTTGCGGCAGCTGTTTTCGGGTGCCCGCAGGAGGAGTCCATTCAACCCCTCGGCTGGAGAACGCCCATCCGCCAAAAAGAAGAAGGAAAGCGAAAAAGACTGGGGCGGCACCTACGTGGACTATGAAGAGGTGGAGGAGGACGACCCCAAGGATTGACCTCCGTGATGGGATCCGCCGAACCACTTCGCGTACTCATTCTGACCTATTACTGGCCACCGGCCGGTGGTCCGGGCGTACAACGCTGGCTGAAGCTGAGCAAATACCTCGCAGAACGGTGTGCAGAGGTAGAAGTGATCACCGTAGATCCAAGTCGGGCCACCTGGCCCGTCCGCGATGAAGAGCTCCTTGAGGAAGTCCATGCCGCTGTACAGGTGCACCACACAGCCACTTTTGAGCCGTTTGGAGCCTATCTCAAGGCCACCGGCCGCAAGGAAGTGCCCTACAGCGGTTTTGCCAACGAGGTTTCAAGTCCGGGTTTTCGGCAGCGAGCGGCCAAGTGGATCCGCGGAAATCTCTTTTTGCCCGATGCCCGAAAAGGCTGGAACCGCTACGCCTTGAAAAAAGCCGAGGCCATCTGTGTGCGATCTGTACCCGATGTGCTGATCACCACCGGACCGCCGCATTCCACCCACCTGATCGGCTCTGCACTCAAAAAAAGCTTTGGACTTCAGTGGATCGCCGACTTCCGGGATCCTTGGACAGATATCTACTACTACGACAGCTTGTATCCGACGCCTCTGGCCCGACGAATGGACCGGCGGATGGAACAGTCGGTATTGGAAGAGGCAGACCATGTTTTGGCCTCCAGTCCTTTTCTCAAGGAATTGCTTCAGGCCAAGACCAGCAGGAGGGAGGGATTCCACTTTTTCCCCAACGGCTACGATCCAGCCGATCTGAAAGAGCCTGCGCCATCAGTGAATACGCATCATCTGGTCTATACCGGCACCCTGACCGAGCTCTATCCGATCCATTCGGTACTCGAGGCGCTGGAGCAGATCGCTGGGCAGACCAAATGGACCATCGACCTCTTTGGCCATGCGGACGATACGACACGCCGCTCTTTGGAAGATTCAGCCTGCAGCTTTCAGGCCCATGGTTTTGTGTCGCATCAGGAGGCTGTACAACAGATGCAATCAGCAGACGTATTGCTCTTGGTCATTCCCGATCAACAGCCCAACAAGGGCATCATCCCGGGCAAGATATTCGAATACATGGGCTCAGGTCGTCCGGTGCTTGGCATAGGGCCTACCGATTGCGATGCCGCCCAGCTGATCCGGCAAACGGGAAGCGGCGCTTTTTTTGGTTACCAGGACACAGAAGGCATACAGCGCTTCTTGGAATCACCCGCACGGACTGAGGCCAAAGTCTCGGTCACACAATATTCACGTCCAGCTCAGGCAGAGGCGCTCGAAGCTATTGTTCGTCGGTCGTAATGCCCGTTTCTGTTGAATTCTGCCGATAGGCCATGAAGCCGGCGGCCAAAAGGGCGAGGACGAGCAGTCCGGAGAAGGCCTTGTTCACCTGTTCACCGATCACATAGGTCTTCGGCTCGAAGCGGAAGACGATCTCGTGTGTGCCCGGAGGAACGCGCATGCCCCGCAGCAGGTAATTCACACGTATGTGCGGAACGTCGGTTCCGTTCAATGATACCTTCCAGTCGTGGTCAACACCTTCGTAATAGATCTCTGAAAAGACCGCCAGCAGATCGGCGCCCGAGGGATTGGTGGCCGTATAGGTCATCTTCTTCGGGTCATAGGAGGTGAGCTGGATATTCGCTCCTTGCGTATGATTGCCGATGGCGTTCATATAGCCCTTGTAGCGCGCATCCACCACGGCTTGGGTGGCCGGGGTGAATACATCGGCATTGAGTGCCTGCATCTCGGCATCCGCATCCGGAACCCATTTTATTTCGCCAACGAACCAGGCATTGCCCAAGGCACCAGCATTGCGCTGAGCCACTTCCTGTCCATTGCGGTCGCCCAAAATGTACTTGGTGTTGAGCATGTTCAGCACCTGTAGGTTGTTCTTGGAAATCTGATTCTCGATCAGGTCCTGGTACTTGATCAGCTTGGCGCCGTGGTAGCCGCCCACGCTTTTGTGGTGGTAAGAAGTGTAGGAGTCCGAAGTGGGGCTCACCGTGGAATTGAACACTCGGTAGTGGATGTCCGGATCCTGCAGGATCTGTTGATCTGCTGCACTGGCCGCATAATTCTGATCGAATTGCTTGGCACTCAAAAAGTCGTCCTTGCTCACATGGTTTTGATCGAAGAGCCACAGGTCGCCCACGACGACCAGACCAAGGATCGGGATCATCTGCTGCAGCTTGAGCTGACCCTTTTGGAAGAACCAGAGAATGCCCCAGGTCAAGGCGGCAAATCCCAACGATCGTGCAGCGCTTTTGGTCAAAACCGACTTCCTGTCGGCGATCAGCTGGTCGATATCAAACCCCTGTTGTGCCAGCTGGGCGTCGCGCATGCCCTCGAAGGAAAGGAAGGCAGGTGAGATGAATCCGAAAAAGACGAAAATGCCGCCGCAGATATAGCCGGCCTTGAGCAGGATCTTTTTCTTCTGCGCCGCATCCAGGCTACCGTCCATCCAGCGCTGCAGACCCAGAATGCCCGCAAAGGGGAGCAAGACAAAGACGATCACCAATGTCATCGATGGCACCCGGAATTTGTTGTAGATCGGCAAGTGATCGAACAGCAGGCGGTTGATGGATTCCATATGCCGCCCCATGGCCAGGACGATCGAAAGGACCATGGCGGCCACGATCCATGCGCGGGTTCGTTTGTCGAGCACCAGCAGACTCAGGATGAAGAGCATGAAGATGGAAGCCCCGACATAATAGCCGCCGTTCACCAGGCTTTCCTCGCCCCAGTAGAAGATCGACCCGGAGTATTGATTGGCCTGTTCAGCTGCTTGGGCAGCGCCCATGCGCTGTCTTTTGAAAAGTGATTCCAGGGTGGAATAGGTCTCCGTACCGGAATAGTCTTCGGCCATTCCACCGCCGGTGTACATGGGAATGATCAGATTCAAATGTTCAGCGCCGCTGTAGCTCCACATCATGGCGTAGTCGAACTGGAGGCCACCCTTGCTTTCCTTCTTGGCACTCAGTTCGGACGACCCGCCCCGCATGGTTTCCTTGGTATAGGTGTAGGTGCTCCACAGATTCCCGAAGTTGGGTCCGATGCCCACGCCCGCAGCGGCAATGAGTATAAGCCCCGAAACCACAAAGGGTTTGATGCGCTTCTCCCGAAAGGCAAAAACCGCCTCAGTGATCATGAGCACCAGGATGAGCAGGAACTGGTAATAAGTGATCTGCAGGTGATTGGCATGCACTGAAAGGCCTACGAAGAGGGCGGTGAGGGCAAAACCGGCAAGTCGTTTCCCCTTCAGGGTCATCAGGATGCCCATCAGTGTGGGCGCGATGTAGGCCGCCGCACGCACCTTGGCATTGTGGCCCGCTCCATAGGAGATGATGAAAAAGGCCGAAAATCCGAAGGCGATGCCGCCAATGCCTGCGAGCCAAGGATTCACTCCTTCGGCGATCAGCAGCAGATACATCCCGAACATCAGAAGGAAGATCAGATAGATGCTGGAACTCTTACCGCCGATGAAACTCAGCGCACTCTGCACATAGCCCAGCACATTACCGGGGTATTTGGTGCTGATCTGAAAGGCCGGCATTCCGCTGAACATGGAATTGGTCCAGAGCGGCTCTTCACCGGTGTTCTCCCTGTAGTCGCGGATCTCTTTGCCTTTGGCATAGCCCATCATGATGTCGTCCTGTTGGAGTACATCACCACTCAGAGCAGGGGAGAAGTAGATGAAATTCACCCCCAGCATGAGCAGGACCGGATAAATGAAAGAGAGGATTTTCTTCTGCATGATGCCCGTTGTATTGTAGACTTCGAAAATAGTGGAATCCCTTTAGCTACTTTTGACGGATATGTGGCCGAATCTGATCTTGGGCGGGGCTCCTAAATGCGGGACCAGTTCCTTGTATTCCTGGCTCGACAGGCATCCGGATGTGGGCAGCTCTCCGGCCAAGGAACCCTTCTTCTTTTTTGATACCGTCAATCGGTTCAATGCACAGGCGAACATTCATCAGCACGGGCTTGATGCCTACCAGCAGCTCTTCAAGGGTTTGGAGCACAAGAAGATCGTCTTTGAGGCCACAGCGCCCTATCTCTATTCCAAAACGGCTTTAGAGCAGATCCCGGATCTGCCCTCAGCACCCAAGGTGCTCTTTCTGCTGCGCGATCCTTCTGCGCGTCTTTTGAGCAAGTACCGGTTCAATCGCTACAAATTGCACAACCCGACCGGCGAATTCAAAGCCTATTGCAGCGGAGAGGGCGGGTCATTTCCCTCCGGCATGCATGTGGAGGAGGGTTTCTATTCGCGCTACCTGGAACTATGGCAGCAGCGCCTGCCCAAAGAACGCCTGCGGGTGCATTTGATGGAGGAGATGCTGCGGGATCCTCAGGCATTCATGAAGCAGCTTTGTGACTGGCTGGAAATTTCTTCCGTGCCTTTCGATGACTTTGCTTTTGAACGGCACAATGAGACATTCACCACCCGCTCCGGTGCCTTCCATAAAAAAGCTGTGGATTGGTTGCCGCTGGTGCCTTCATTTGTTCGGGAGCCGCTCGCCCGCATCTACCGGAAGATCAATGCGCAGCCGCTTCCAGCAGTTTCCCAGGAGGAACTGGCGCTTACAGAGGAACTCAAAGCACATTTTGCCAGCGAACAGGCCGCGCTCGCGGCTCTTTTTCCCGAACTTCCCTTATCCCTCTGGAACTAGCTATGGGAATCGTTCTACGGCAAAGCCTATCCAACAGTTTTTCTTCCTATGCCGGACTGGCCATTGGTGCGCTCAATACCCTGGTGCTCTATCCGTTGGCCTTCATGCCTGAGCATACGGCCTATTACGGTCTGGTGCAGTTGCTGCTGAATTACACCTTGATCATCTCCATGTTCACAGGTCTGGGAATGCCGCAGGTACTCATCCGTTTTTACAAAAGGCTGGAGGAAGCCGTTCGGGGCCATTTGACCTTTTTTGCGCTGCTCGTTCCCCTGTTCATTTTGCTGCCTTTGGCAGCAGCCATCCTGCTCTTTCGCGAACCCCTGGCCCATTGGCTCACCCAAAACCCGGAAGATGAACTGCTGTTGTTCCGCTATTTCCCGCTGCTGAGCATCACCGTCCTCTTCAATGTCTATTTCGAGGTACTGGCCAGCATCTCTCAGGTCCATCTGCGAAGTGTTCTTCCCATGTTCCTCAAGGAAGTCGGCAGGCGCTCTGTAGTCACCGTATTGATTGGTTTGCTCTTGTTGGATTGGATCGATCTGCACAGCTTCATCTGGCTGTTCGCGCTTCTTTATCCCATCCAGCTCATCGTGCTGGCCTTTGTTCTGCTTCGAAGAAAGCGCATTAGGTTCAGTTGGGGCTGGCGTCCGTTGCCCCTCCGATCTCTTTTGGATTTTGGCCTGTTCAGTTTTCTGACCGTCGGTGGCGATCTGTTGCTGAACCGGATCGATCAGCTGATGATCGCCAAATATGTCGATCTCGAGCATCTGGCCTATTACACCATCGCCTTTTTCATTGGAAATGTGATCAACATCCCGCAGCGGGCCAGTGCGGGGATCGTAAAGCCCTTGGTGGTGGGCCATCTGGAAAACCAGCGTTGGGACGAACTGCGCGAGATCTACCGCACGAGCAGTGCGGGACTGATGGTCGCATCGGGCTTGTTGATGGTGCTCATCATCCCCAACTTGCCCCAGCTCCTGGAACTGTTGCCGGTCTCTATTGTCGGCGGGACCACTGTGGTCGTTTTGATCGCTTCCGGAAAATTTCTGAGCAGCAGCCTGGGCCTGAACAGCATGATCCTCAGCATGAGTTCGTATTACCGCTTCACCCTTATGATCAATGTGGGGATGATCGTGGCCACCGTTCTGACCAATCTATGGCTCATTCCGCGCTATGGGATCGCTGGCGCAGCAGGAGCCACTTTGCTGGTCATTGTCCTGAACAACATCTGGAAGACGGCTTTTGTCGGGCTGAAACTGAAGCTGTGGCCCTTCAGCGCCTCTTTTTTCTGGATCCTGCCTTGGGTGGCCCTGTGTACGGGCATTTCCTTGATCTATACGCAATGGGCGGTCGATCCGTGGTGGGGCATTCCACTGCGGTCCCTTCTCTGTGGCTCGGTCTTCCTAACACCCGTGCTGGCATTCAGAGCCGTGCCTGTGCTCAATGAGTGGCTCAAAGGATGGGCTAGGAGATAAGCTCCGGCAGCTCTTTCCTCAGCGACTTAGATAAAGAAGCCCTTTCTGGGTCTTGTAGCGGTCCCGACTGATCAGATAGTGCAGCACATAGTTGTACATGCCGTTAGGCTGAAGCTGCCCATTGTAGCGACCGTCCCATCCCAACTCCAGAGAATCAGAATAGAAGACCTTTTCGCCCCAGCGGTTGTAAATGCTCATCTCGTACTGCAGTATGCCGTTTCCGATCGGCAGGAACACATCGTTGAGCTGATCACCATTTGGGGTAAAGGCGTTGGGGACGAACAATCGGGTGGGTGGTGCTCCATAATCCCGCAGGCAAAAGTCTTCTACACTGTCGCCAAAGGTGCTGACGCCACAACTTGAAATACCGCGCACCTCGTAGTAGCCATTGTACTGGATCTGTATCGAATCATCCTTTGATCCGTTGTTCCACACATAGTCCCGTGCACCATAGGCACGAAGGACCAAAAAACCGCCAGCACAGCTGTTTCCTTCCAGGCGGAAGTAGACCGAATCCGAATAGTTGGAAGCGGTCAGAAAAAGGGTCGTGGACGAGTCGCAACCATATGCGCTCTGCCCCATATCCGTATAGACGCCATCGGTGCTCAGCATTTGTCCGCCAAACTCTATTTGCTCATTGGCGCAAAGGGTATCGTAGACCACCTTGTTGAAGGTGTCTCTTTGGGTGAGGTAGAGATAGGAGATCGAATCGCAGCCATTGGGCAAGGTGTTGATGTCCTGGTAGAAGCCCGTCTGGGTGCGGTACTGTCCGTTGAATAGAATGGAGTCGCCCTTGCACAGATCGACCGTTAGTTCCACTGTGTCGTTCGTGCAGACCGTTGAGCAGAGTTGCTGTACCTCCGCATTGGTGAGTACTCTGTCCCACAAGCGGAATTCATCCAGCGCACCGTCGAAGTATTCGGGGATATTGGTCGTCGTATTTTGTCGGCCCATCCCCAGATGACCGGGAGCGGTTCCGTACGAAAATGAGCTGGCTGATCCCGATGTCGAGATGGGCGCTGGCTGGCAATTCACCCAGGCAGACGCCTGAACCTGGTTGCTAACGACCAAGGCCACATGGTACCAGGTGTTGGTCTGGAAATTCTGATTGATGAAAAAGCTCCTTCTGTTCTGGGCTCCCAGTCCGTTCCCATCTCCTAGACTGAACTCGAGTGAACTGCCATTCACCTGGCAGTAATAGCCCTGATGAGCAGCTGTGTTGAAATTCGAGTAGAAGAGCTTGGCGTTTCCGTTTTGGAAATTCGTGATCCGAAACCAAAAAGAGAGGGAAATGGGTAAAGTGGCTGGCCGGATACCTGCGGTGGCAGGAAGATCGATGCGCTGGTCCGTGCCATTAAGGAGCACGGCAGAATTGGCGATTCCACTCGCGTTGGAAATGTATGTGGGATTGTTCACCTCCGTGGCATCATATCCGTTGACGCTGGCATCCTGCGCATTTCCATCGAAGGGATAGTGCACCAATTGGCCATTGCTCAGTTGGCCCCATAAGGGGGCAGCAAGGAGCGTTAGGCAAATAAGAACCAAATGAGATTTCCCAATCACGGCCGCAAAAGTAAAATGTTGAACGAGCCCACAGAGCCTTCATTTATTCAAAGACGTTCCATAATGAGAAGACAGACTTGTGTAAATTGTGTTCAGGCTTTGCACACTTCACGGTTTGGACGAGAAGTCCAATCTTTGAAGCCATGAAATTCGCTCGGCATTACAAGCAGTTGCATCAGCTCGGAAAGATCCTTCCTGCGCGCTTCCCCGTGCTTCCGCCGGCTGGTACCGATCGCGAGCAGCCGTTCTTCATCGTTTCGGCTGGCCGTTCCGGTTCGACCCTGATGGCCTCTCTTTTGGGTCAGCACAGCGAGATCTCCATGCCTACGGAACAATTCGTTCTGGCCCAGTCGATCGTGAAATTCAATCTGTTCAACTGGATGCAGTGGGAGGATTGCTCTGCACTGATCTGTTCCGAGTTCATTCGGTCCAAAGGCAGTCAGGCCTGGTCGCTCGATGCTCAGCAACTCATCGATCAAGTGCATGCTTTTCCAAAGGCGAAACGAAATCTGTGGGATCTGCTGGATCATATTTACCGCTCGTATGGGGTGGTGCGCGAAGCGCCAAAACGCATATGGGGCGATAAAACTCCTGGAAACCACGAACATATAGACATCATTCGCAGCGTTTTTCCCGAGGCGAAGTATCTCTTTTTGATCCGCGATGGCCGCGATGTGGTCAACAGCTATTTGAAGAAAGCGGACGAATCCGATGATCCGCTCTTTGGGGTGGAGGAATGGAACAGGAGCATTGAAAAAATGGACGAAATCCGGAAGAAGTTGTCCTCCCTTCAGCAAATGGATCTGCGTTATGAAGACCTTGTGGCCGATCCAAAAGCATGCTTCAGTGCTATCTGTTCGTTCCTGGGCTTGGCCTATGAACCCATTCATGAGCGCTCGGGGAAGGGTTATCTGCAGGAAATGGGATCCATTGGAGAGATGGAGTCCATGGTCCATGTGAACCAGCCGATCAATCCCTCTTCTGTCGGGAAGTGGAAGAATGAATTGGACCCCAAGGTCTTAGAGCAGGTGCAACCGCTGATGAAAAAGGGGCTCGAACGATTCGGCTATTCGCTCTGAATCAGAGCGCGTATCCCATGCTGCGGGCAAAGGAGAGGGGCTCTTTCCAGTGGCCCTCTAGCGGCTGCTTGGATAGCGTTTTTTTGCTCTGATTCCTGGGTTGGTTCTGTGCCCTTAGGATGCGTTCATCGCCCGGGTAGGCTTCGTCCATGAATGAAAAAAGTCTTCGGTTCACTTTGGTATCCGCAAAGAGATCTTCTGAGCGGACCTGTAGATAGCGTTCGGAACCGACGCGCTCCCCGAAAGCGGCGATCGAACTGTTGGTTTCGTTCCACAGCCAGGCGATCTTTTCCGATGTGTGGGTCAAGCCGAGTTCTTCTGGTGGCTGGATCCGTCCTTCATCGGTCAGATGGGCATCGCTGTACCACTTTCGCTGCAAGCCGCTTCGTATGAAGGCCTCTGGATGCCGCACCAGATGGATGAATCGCGCTTTGGGAAACGCCTTGGCGATGCCGTCCGCCAAGAAACAAAGGCGGTTGTTGGTCTCCACATAGCGCAGTCCGCTCAGATGGGCATTGCGTATGAACTCATAGCGTGCTGCGAGAAAAGCAGCTTCGAGCAGATCGGTCTTTCCCCTCTGCTCGTAGGCCCATCTCGAAGTATAGAGCAGTTCGGGTTGCGGCTCATGTACGGCCTGCAGTCCGGGAAGTTCATTCAGCAGTTCAGTGAGGTACTGCGTTCCCGCACGGCCAGTGGACAAAACAAAAATTGGCTGGCTTTCCTCCATCACCCGCTCGGGAAGAAGGGAGGCCTGATCGATGGGAGCATAACGGGCGGCTTGAGCGCGCAACTCAGGCAGAAAGGCCTTTTGCTGCTGCCACCACGTCTTCAGGATGTCCGTCCACTTCATTGATTCAGAGGTATTCGTTCAGCAAATCAGCGAATTTTTTTCGAAAATGGACCGCGGTGTATTGCTTGATGTCCTTTTGCAGAGCATCCACCCGTTTCCGGCAAACATCCTTTCCTCTTTCGGCCCATTCTTCCAGGCGTTTGGCCGCCTCGTCGGCGTCATCGAAGCGCTGATCGGCATGGGGAATGATCTCCTTCTGGCCGCCGCTGTTGTGGACCATGGGCAGGCATCCCTGAGCCAATCCCTGTATCGTGGTGATGCCGAAGGGCTCGTTTCTGAGGTTGTGGATGAAAAAGCCTGCAGAACGCAGGGCCTTGTCGCGCTGCTCCACCGATGCATTATTGAGAAGCTGTACATTTTTTGCGCCCAGCGAACGGATGCGCTCTGTGCATTGGGCGAAATAGTCGGGTTCGTTCACAAAGCCGATCAGGGTGAACGACCAGTCGGGAAGCCGTGCAGCGATCTCGATCTGCTCCAGTTGTCTCTTGTCCGCTGAAAAGCGTCCCATGCTCACCACTTTCTTCGGGAAGTCATTTTCTGAGGCCGGTCGGATGTGGTCTGCCTCATTCACCGGCGGGTAGAGAACATTTTCTTCATTCATTCCATAGACCTCCCGGAAACAGGCCGCAGTGAAGGCGCTGTTGAAGATCTGTCGGTCGCCTGAGGAAATGTGCTTGTCTTTTCGGTAGCGCTTTCTGATGAGCCCCAGCGGATCGTTGGCGATGTCGAATGCCGATTTCGATGGACCTTCCGGAAAATGGATGGATCTCAGAGGAGAGAGCAGACGGTATTTTCTGGGAAAGTGCACATAACTGATCATCGGTACAGGACAGCTCAGCCCAAAGGAGGTGTTGTTGGAGTTGATGACCAGATCATAGGCGGAAAGCCGCGAACCGACCGAACGGTTGAAGTAGAGGATGTTCCATTCAAAAGGGAGTTTGGGCTCCGGAATATTAATGAACCTTAACTTCAGATCCGATCCATAAACCCGCTTTATTTCAGGTAGATCGATCCGGTTTCTAAAGCAAATGAAATCCGGTTCTATGCCCCGCTCATTGAGCACCCGGACCATCTCAGAGCTGACCTGAAATCGACCGCCTCGCTGTACCCGATTTTGAATCAGGGCGACCCGTTCACCCATGAAGGACTTACTTGTAACGGGTCCAGGTCGTGCTTCGACCGATCAGGGAAAAGCCGATGTAGCCCTTGAAGTAAAGGGTGCCGTTGGGATTCATTCGCGCAAAGCAGCTGTAGGTGTTGCCGCTTTTGGTGTCGTAGATCTCACCGCCTTCCCATTCATCCCCGGTCCACTTCAACCCCTTGAGGATGACACAGCCCTGGATGACCCGCTTTCTCTTGGCGGGATCCGGATTCTTCAGGTCCCTTTTGGGCTTGCTTCCGTCCGGGTTCACATTCTTCTTGACATATTCCACCTTTCCGTAGAACTTATCGCCTTTTTGGTAGACTTCCACCCGGCCGTCCTTCTCTTCATTCCACCAAATGCCGACAATGTCTGTAGCTTTCTGGGCAGATAGGACACCGGAGAAGAGCAGTGTCGCGATCAAGAGTACATTTTTGGTCATTCGTCTAAATTAAGTGAGATCATTCGGTTTCTGAAAGCCCTTGGTTTTCTGCATTCATCGCAGATCGATCAGCCACAGCGACGCTCATGTTGAGCTCAAATCCGATGATCAAAACAAAGGCATTGATGTAGATCCAGAGCATGATCACCATCAGCGTACCAATGCTGCCATAGAGCCGGTTGTACTGAGAGAAGTTGTCCACGTAGTAGCTGAAGCCCGATGATGATGCGATGATCAGGGCGGTCGCGAAGAGCGCTCCGACGGAGAAAAAACCCCATTGCCCTTTGCGCATCGGACTGAAGAAGTAGAGCGCGCTGACACTGAGCAGAAGCGTTCCCAGAAGAACCATCCAGCGCGTGTTTTGCAGGAGATCTGCATTGGCCTGCTGTATCCAGTCCTTGCCCACCATGAAATCTGTCACGCTTTGTGTCATGACAATGGAGATGATCCCCGCAATGAAGACGGCACTGAATATGATCGTAAGCAAAAGGGAGTAGAGGTAGAGCCTCCAAAATTCCACGCTCTCTTTTCTGTGAATGGTCTGCCCAAAATTGGAGAGCAGCGAGCTGGTGCCATTGGTCGCGAAGAGCAATGCGGCAAAAAAACCAAAGCTCAAAAGACCGGAGTTCTTGTTGTTGAGCACATCGGCTATGGTCGTATACGCTGCATCATAAGACTGAGGAGGCAAGACATCCCGCAGCAGGCGGAAGACTTCTGTCTGCAGATTTGGAATTGGGAAATAGGGGATCAGCGTAAAAAAGAACAGGATGCCGGGGAAAATGGCCAAAAAGAAGCTGTAAGCGATGCTGCTTGCCCGGGCGCTGATGCTTCCTTCCCAAATGGCTTCATAGAAAAAGCGAAGAATGCTCCGCAAGTTCATTCCCTCCAGAAAGGGAATTCGTATGGTCTCCATGAGCTTTCCGATCCGCTCTCTGATTCCGTTGGTCTGTGCGCTCCAACTCATTTATCCTCAATAGCTTTCAGGCTCAGGTCGAGGCTGCCGATCTGATGGGTCAATGCACCCACAGAAATGTAGTCCACACCACAGGCGGCATAGTGGGCTACGGTCTTCAGGTCGA
Source organism: Flavobacteriia bacterium (assembly GCA_949516455.1). Classification (GTDB taxonomy): domain Bacteria; phylum Bacteroidota; class Bacteroidia; order Flavobacteriales; family Schleiferiaceae; genus RFXV01. The sequence continues at coordinate 21,074 of CATILC010000121.1, forward strand.
TCCCGCCGGAGGATTCTGTCTCGAAGCGGCCGTCGATCCGTTGTACGGCTGCTCTTGTCTGCTGAATCGAAAAGTTGTCCAGCATGATCCGGTCTACGCCTCCTTCGTTCAAGACGGCCTCCAGTTCGTCCATATTGCGCACTTCGATCTCGATCTTCAGCTGAAGTCCGCGTTCTTTCAAATAGGCGCGTGTGGTCCGAATGGCCTGAGCCACGCTTCCGCAGAAGTCGATGTGGTTGTCCTTGAGCATGATCATGTCGTAGAGTCCCATGCGGTGGTTGGAACAACCGCCGAGTTGCACGGCCCATTTTTCCAATATCCGAAGGCCGGGAGTGGTCTTTCGGGTATCGAGGATCTGTGTCCCCGTGCCTTTCACCGCTTCCGCATAAACCCTCGACTGGCTGGCGATCCCACTCAGCCGCTGCATATAGTTGAGCACAAGCCGCTCTATGCTCAAAAGCTTTCCTGAAGGGCCGCTGACCACAAAGACGATGTCTCCTTTTCGTACTTCTTGCCCGTCTGCGATGTGCTGCTCAAAGTCGATCTGTGGATCGAACAGTCCAAAGAGATGTCGGGCCAGTGCCACACCTGCTATGACCCCATCTTCCTTGACCAACAGATGCGCCTTGCCATGATAAGTTGGATCGATGCAGGCCGCAACACTGTGGTCTGCGTCTCCAAGGTCCTCCTGCAGTGCGTGAGAAAAGTGATCGCTTAGAGAATTGAAGTCGGGGAGCATCATAGGGCCACTAACTTGCGCTAAGTTAAAGCGATTGCATGGAGATCGTCCTTTTGAATTGCGGAAGAACGGAGCCCAAGCTCCTCGACGAACAAATGAGCGAACTGGAGAAGCGCATTCAACGCTACCAGAAGTACAGTCGTGTGGATTGTCAGCCTGCAAGGTCAAAGTCCGCCGCCAGAGAACAATTGATGCAAAAAGAGGCTGAGGCACTGAACAAGGAGTTGCGCCCTGGCGATCGGGTCATTCTGCTCGATGAGAACGGACGATCGATGAACAGCCGGGGATTTGCACAGCAGATGCAAAAATGGATGAACGCAGGTTCCCACCGGATCGTCTTTGTCAGCGGTGGTGCCTACGGTTTCGACCAGCAGATGCGCAGGCGCGCAGACGACAGCCTGAGCTTGTCGCCCATGACCTGCACACATCAGTTGATCCGGCTCTTTTTTCTTGAACAGCTTTATCGTTGTTTCACCATCCTCAACGGACATCCCTACCACAATGACTGAATCCAGCTCTCCTAAGACTTTGGTATTCGCCACCGGCAACCCCAATAAAAAAGAAGAGATCGCTGCTCTGATCGGTTCTGATGTCGAATTGAAAGACCTCAGGGATCTGGGCGTCACAGAGGACATTCCAGAGACTGGAGCCACGCTGCAAGAAAACGCCCTCATCAAAGCACAGCACCTCTGGGATCGATTCGGTCTTCCGGTGTTTGCAGACGACACGGGCTTGGAAACAACTGCCTTGGACAACCGCCCTGGAGTATTCAGCGCCCGCTATGCGGGGCCCGCGAAAGATCCTTTGGCCAATATGCAGAAACTCTTAACTGAATTACAAGGGGTTGCTGATCGATCTGCGCAATTCAGGACCGCCATCGCTTATATCGACCGCTCAGGAAAACCCTGGCACTTCGAGGGGATCGCCAAAGGGAAAATACTCGAAGAGCCGACGGGTGCAAAAGGATTTGGATACGATCCCATTTTTCTGCCGGAGGGCCACGAGCGGAGTTTTGCTCAGATGAGTTTGGAGGAGAAGAACGGCATCAGCCATCGGGCAAAGGCCTTCCGAAGCTTTATTTCCTTTTTGGAGGATCGAAAAAGCTGAAGATCACCCGCCCGTAGGTCCTGGATGTTCGGTATCCTGCCATGCTACTGAGATCGGCCTCTTCCCCGTGCTCGATCACCAAAAGGGAGTCACTGTCCCGCAGCGCCCTCCTTCGGATCTGATCGACCAAAACCTCGTAGTTGCCGTAGTCATAAGGAGGGTCGGCAAAGACCAG
>CATILC010000122.1 GCA_949516455.1 Flavobacteriia bacterium
AATTCTACAGCCAACAGACCCACATGCTCTTGTTGCTCCAAAAGGGCATGGGTATATTTTTCGGCCTCTTTGATCAGTTCCGGATCGGCCAGGCTCGGGACGAATGTCTGCTCCACCTGGTTGGTCTCGGGATGGAACTCCATTTCGACGGGTGGATAGACCGCCACTTCGCCATTTGAGGAACGTACCCCCACACAAGCGATCTCTGTTTTGATGGCCACCAGGACCTCCAAAAAGCAGGGAACATCGGGCAGTTCATCCAGATCGCTCAATTTCTTTACGATCTGTACGCCCCGTCCATCGTATCCGCCCCTTCGGGCCTTCCAGACAAAGGGCAAGGTCCATTTTGGCTCTTCCACCGCAGCCCGGAGCTCATCTCTTGAATCAAAGAGCTCATAAGGCGCCGTGGGCATATCGTATTCTGTATAAAAAAGCTTTTGAGTGCCTTTGTCCTGGATGCGCGCCAGGACGGCTGGGGGCGGGTAGACTTTCAGCCCTTCTTCCTCCAACTGCTTCAATGCCGATGCGTCTACATTTTCGATCTCGATGGTCAGCACCTCACATTTTCGGCCAAAAGCCAAAATGGCCTCCTTGTCCAAAAGGCCGCCTTGCTCGAACTTCAATGTGATGCCCGAACAGGCACAATGAGGATCAGGATCCATCACAGCTGCCTCGATATCCATTCGGATGGCCTCCTCCAACAACATCTTTCCAAGTTGTCCGCCACCGAGTATCCCCAGTTTTCCTGAAGAGGCGAACCACGCATCTGCATTCATGCGGCAAAGATAACCGAACTACAGAGGGCGCACCTTGATCAGCGGGCTGACGCGGTACATGCGCCGATTTTCCATATCCTCACAGAGAATGCGGCTTCGCAAGCGTGCCCCCCTGCGAAACCTCCGCCCTTTCTCTGTCTCAAAAACAACCTGATCATCCAGTTCCTTGAGAAGCACCCAACCCGCTAACGGAGGTGCATCGAAAGCCATCAAGGCCTCAGACAAGGCCGCATCGGAAGTACTCGAAGCCCTGGGGTTTTGCATGTGATTACGTAAAACACTGAGCAATGGTTCGGGGAAGATCTCTGGCACAAGAAATGGTTGCATCACCTCCTTGAAGTGCTTCTTCCATTCCAAGCCATGGGGACGATCTGCCCCTTTGGGATCTGTTAGCCGATGACGAAAATGCGCGAATTCATGCAGGGAGGTTATCAGGAAGGCCATCTTGTTCAGACTTCCATTGACCGTGATCCGGTGTCGCTTCTCGCGCCCAACAGGAGGCCGATAATCTCCAAGCTTGCTGCTTCGCTCCTTGGAAACAATGAAACGAAGCGGCTGATCGTCCAATAATTTCGCTAGCGAATGAACAGCAGCTTCCGGTACATAGGGACTCAATGGATGGGCTTTGTTCATCAGAAAGAGGGACAATCGCAGCCGTGTCCGGATCCACAGGAGACCATGAAACACAAAAGAGCCAGCACTAAAAGGATGCGAATCATTGCCCCAAGATAAAAAGGCAAATCGGGGTATTTTCGCAAGGAATGAGACGTATCCTGCATCATTTTGGCGCGTATTGTCTGTTGATGAAGCGTGCCTTCCAAAAGCCCGGTCGCTCGCGTGAATACGGCAAGGCACTTGCCCGTGAGATCGATTACCTCGGCTTGGATTCTGTTGCCATTGTGGGCATCATTTCGCTCTTTGTTGGGGCGGTGGTCACCATTCAAACCGCCTTGAATCTGGACGACCCGTTCATTCCGGCCTACTACATCGCCATTGCCACCCGGGAATCGATCGTCCTTGAGTTTTCGCCGACCATGGTCAGCCTGATCCTCGCAGGTAAAGTGGGATCGAATATTGCCTCGACCTTAGGCACCATGCGCGTGTCCGAACAGATCGATGCACTGGAGGTCATGGGCGTGAACAGCGCATCGTATCTGGTGATGCCTAAAGTACTGGCGAGCATGCTCTTCAACCCCGTTCTGATCATGCTGAGTATGGGCCTTGGGCTTCTGGGGGGCTACATTGCGGGCAACCTGACCGGCGTGATCTCCACACCCGATTACCTCCTCGGTATTCAACTTGGATTCAAACCATTCTACATCACCTACGCCTTGACCAAAACCGTGGTCTTTGCCTTTCTGATCACCTCCATCTCCGCCTATTGCGGTTATACCGTCAAAGGGGGGGCGGTTGAAGTGGGGACCTCCAGTACCCGTGCAGTGGTGAGCAGCAGTGTGGCCGTGATCGTAGCGAATTACTTTCTCACTCAGATCCTATTGGGCACCTGATGATCGAAGTACAGAACATCCAAAAATCCTTTGGAGCACACGAAGTGCTCAAGGGCATCGATGCGCAATTCGAACAGGGAAAGACCAACCTGATCATTGGTCAGTCTGGTTCTGGGAAGACGGTCTTCCTGAAATGCCTGGTCGGTCTGCATGAGCCCGACAATGGCGCCATCCTTTTCAATGACCGGAACACCGCCCAGCTGGACCAAAAAGAACGGCAACTGCTTCGTCAGGAGATCGGGATGGTCTTCCAGGGAAGCGCCTTGTTCGACAGCCTGACCGTTGAGGAGAATGTCATGTTCCCCCTGAATATGTTCACGCGCATGGGCCCAGGGGAAAAAAAAGATCGGGTGGATTTCTGCCTGAATCGGGTCAAGCTGGAAGGCGCCAACAAAAAATATCCGGCAGAGATCTCAGGTGGAATGATGAAGCGTGTAGCCATTGCCCGTTCCATAGCCATGAACCCCAAATACCTCTTCTGCGACGAGCCCAATTCTGGGCTGGATCCACAGACGGCTGTGGTCATTGACAATCTGGTGCGCGAGATCACCCAGGAATATGGGATCACCACGGTGATCAATACCCACGATATGAATTCCGTTATGGAGATCGGAGACCACATCATCTTTCTAAAAAATGGCCTCAAAGCCTGGGAGGGCGATCGGCACGAGATCATTCGATCCGACCAGCCAGACATCACAGAATTTGTCTTCACCTCCGAACTCTTCAAAAGCATTCGCAAGGCACAAAGGAGCGGTTGAGTGAGAAGCCTCGACCCCACGTCTTTTAAATGATGCAGTAAAAAAAAGCCCCGCAAATGCGGGGCTTCTCATTTCGATCATTGGATCGGATCACTCCACGCTTACGCGGTAAGCGCCGCGGGCCTGCTCGTTGGTGACCTGAATGATGTACATGCCCTTGGGCAGTGCACTCATGTCCACTTTTGCAGGAACGCCTTGGGCGATCAGCTGATTGTCGGTAAGAACCACACGGCCGCCCATGTCACTTACTGTGATGTCATAGTTTCCGAAGTCCTTGTCCAACTCGATACGAACAACGTCCGTCGTTGGATTCGGGTATACACTGGCTTCGAGCTTTTCTTCACCAACTCCGACTCCGAATTGCGTAGTAGCCATATGGATCCATGGGCTGTTGAACGAACGGCTTCCGGAATATCCGCTGTACCACTGAGCACCAACAACGAACATAAGGCTCGCACCACCGGGCTGATCCCACTGCGCATCGTTCCCGATGCGGATCAGGTTCGCACCTGCATTGGAATACATGGTCACCACTACATAGTATGCACCCATGCTCTGCATCAAGTCGAGCGGCACACCATTGGTGGTCATGTCGAAGGTCATGATGCCTCCACTGGCATTGGCCACTGTCTGCTGGGCCGTTGCGATAAGGCCATTGGGGTCAAATCCAGAAGTGGCACCTGTGAAAGCAGATGAATCATAGATGGCTACTTCCATGAAACCACCAGGAACGGTCAGCGAGCTGAGACCGATCTTGACATTCCAAAGTTGTGCGTCAGCGGTCAGGTCGATACGGGAAGTCATCGCCGCACCATCGTCTCCAAGCTGAGGCGTTCCCAAACTGTTGCTGAAAACACCACCGTCCAAAGACATCACAGAATCTGAAACGATGAACTGGAATGTATCTGACCTCAGAGACAGTGCCTGACCACCTGCCATTGTGGAATCAGCTGTGAGATTGTAGAAGAAGTAATGCAATCCGTTCGAAGAAGGCTGCCAAGGAGCTGCATTGGTATTCAGATCGTTGTAGGTGAGCGTATCTGCGCCCATGCCACCACCCCATGCAGAGGAAACCACAGGGCTATTCACTGTATTTACGGTACCACTCGGATCGACGATCTCCATGCTCAGCTGCGCATTGTACAATGGAGCAGATCCAGAGCTGATCGCGTTGCAATCAAATGCCAGGTCACGGTTTTGGTCCAATGTGAACGTTCCCAATTTGGAAGATCCTGCAGCTGGCCCTACGATGAAGTCAAATGCGGGAGCACCTCCCCATGCGCCAAAGTCAGCGCGGAACTTAGGTACGGACTGGAGCGTGACGTCATCCACCATCCAGAAATAGTAGTCACCGTCAAAACGGAAACGCATCTGAACCTGTGATTGACCAGCAACCCAGTTGGATACATCGCGCGCCTCGACATCATTGTCAGGGGTTGCAGAGTTCACAGAGATGTCTCCGTTGTAGGTGATGCTGTATGGGAAGGTATTTCCACCGTCGATCGAGAAATCCACATAGGTCGCTGGAACTGCCTGGCTTCCGCCTGGTCCAGCAAAACGACGATAGTATTGAGTGAAGCTGAAGTCAACAGAGGTTTCGCCCGAAAGGTCAATGGTCTCGGTGATCAGATAGGCCATGTGCGGTGCAGGGGCCACTCCGCCACCGAAGTTTCCTGGGATACCGTTGTTGTCGAGCCAGTCGGAATCAATGATAACGAAACCATTGGTTCGCGTGGCAGATTGGATGGGTGCTCTTGCTCCTGCATAGGCTCCTCTTGAACCTGTATCTGCGGGAAAAGTAGCTCCAGAGCCGGTGCCTCTGTAGTCCCAAAGGCCGGCACCTCCTGTGCCTGCATCTACATTCTGCCAGGTAGATGGTATGCCGTTGGCAAAGTCTTCTGACCAGATGACGGACTCAGTGCCCGTTGTAGTGAGGACGCTCGCAGCTTCTGTGCGGTCGTCGGATGTCATTATGGTTCTGGAAGCCTCAACGGTGCGGATGTCGTGTCCGTTGATCTTTTGAGCCGAAGCTGTCAGACAAAAGGCTGCAGAAGCCAACACAAGTGTAGTCTTCCTCATGTGATTGTTTTTTAGGGTTTTGCCAAATTTACTTAAATGAAATAGAAAATGCGGTGTCTGGAAGCCAAAAACATGAGCGAGCATGAGGGAGACACATTTCATCTTCAGAAGAATCCAGAAAGCCATCAGACAAAAAGCATCAGGGGTTTCCCTGAAATGCCTCTACCGGCTCGTCTGAAACCGATTTTTTTCGCCTTTCTCCAACAAACCACAGGCAGGTCATAAAGAGGATCTTCAGGTCGATACTTAAACCCCGATTTTCGACATACCAAACATCCTTTTCAAACCGCTCTGTCCAAGCCAATCCAGATGCGCCATGGATCTGCGCCCATCCAGTGATCCCCGGCCGCACCTCATGCCTTTTCATTTGATACGCACTATACAAAGGGAGGTACTCCATGAGCAATGGGCGCGGCCCGACGAGGCTCATATCGCCCTTGAGCACATTCCAAAATTGAGGCCATTCATCCAGTTTCGAGCGTCTCAAAAAAATACCGATCCGGGTCACCCGCTGCTCATCCGTTTCTGCTGAACCATCTGTTTCTGAATGGGACCTCATCGACTTGAGCTTGTAAAGCAGGAAGGGCTTTCCGTGCAAACCGGGACGTTCCTGCACGAAAACTGGAGACTCCTTGTGCACAACGATCAACAGAATAGCAAGTACCAAAAAGACCGGACTGAAGAATGTCAGCACCAGAATGGACGTGACCATATCGGCTAACCTCTTGAAAAGTGGGTACATGAACAGTGTGCTGCTTTTATTCAATGATCAACTTGTGATCCTCCAAAAGAATAAAAACAGATCGACTCCCTATTCGGCAAATGCTTC
>CATILC010000123.1 GCA_949516455.1 Flavobacteriia bacterium
ATCCTTGGTCAAGGGAGAATTTGGAGCATTTTCACCCTGCCCGCGATCACCGAGCGCAAGGGAACCTTCCCGCTCTTGCCAGCTACCCCGTAGGCCAGGTGAGCGGGCATGACAAACCGGGCGGAATCTCCTGCGCAAAGCAACTTGGCCAATTCGTGCAGTCCGATCAGAGGCGCCTGTTCTTCGTCGATTCGCCACTGGATGGTATCGCCTTTGGTCCCATTCAAAGAAGTGCCATCCAATAAGCTGTGGGTCCAATACACGCGCACCCTTTGTCCGCTTTTCGCGGTCGAGTGGCTGCCGGATGAAAAGAGCTCATAGCGCAATCCCGTGCCTGTAGATCGGGTTTGCCAGCCTTGCTCGCTGCAGTAGGCCGCCATGCGCTCTCGCTCCTTTTTGAGAATATTTCGTTGCCGTTCGATCTGCAGCTGCTCGGTGGAATCACGACCTCTGCGCTGCTCCAGGGGGTCGAAGGCCACATCTTGTTGCTGACCGCAGGACGAGCAGGCTGTGACGCACAGAAAAAATGCAGCGCTCCAAAAAAATGCGGTAAGGGACCTCATGTGCTCAGGATGTCCCAAAGTTTCTCCCGGATGGCTTCTGCCGGTCCCTCACTCTCCCCTCCTGCTGCATTGATGTGTCCGCCGCCCTTGAAGTGTTCTCTGGCCAACGCACTGACATCAAGATCGCCTCGTGAGCGCAGCGAGATCTTCCATCCGTCCTCGCGTTCCATGGCAAACAAACAGAGCTCGATTCCTTCAATGCTCAATCCTTGATTCACAAATCCTTCAGTGTCTCCCTTTAAATAACCACTTGCATTCAAAGTGGCAGCATCCAAAGACATGAATGCAGCACGCAGATCGGTTCGAAGCTCCATGCCCTTCAAACAATGTCCGAGCAAGCGGAGTCTGCTCTCTCGGTTGCTGTCGTAGATGCGTTCATGGATCTGATGGGGTCGGGCGCCCTTGCGCATGAGCTCGGCTGCGATCTCCAGCGTTCGGGGGCGAACCGAGGGAAAGCGGAACGAGCCCGTATCTGTCACCATACCGGTATACAGCGCCTGTGCTGCATCTGTATCGATGTGCTGCAGGGCATTCATCGCTTCGAGCCATTCAAAAACGAGTTCACAGGTACTGGCCACATCGGGAAAAGAGAACATCGGATCCGCATATGCAGCTGGCTGTTGATGATGATCGATCATGAAGACTGGTCGATCCTTGGCGGTGAGCCATTTGCCGAGTTCCGCCCCACAGCGATCCGGATGATTGAAGTCCAGCGTTCCAATGAGCGCAGATGCCTCCATGCGCATGAGCGCTTCTTGCATGTGTTCCGCGTAGATGAATACGGGTACATCCGTCCTCAAAAATTTCAAAAAGTCGGGAAATGCATTGGGCATGATGATGGAAACCTCGTGCCCCATTTTTTTCAATGCACTGCCCAAGCCGAACGTGCTGCCAACGGCATCTCCGTCCGGATTGAAATGATTGATCAGGCAAATGCTCCTGGGCTCAGATAGGAATTCCTTGAAATGTGGTGGAATCTTCAACATTACGAACGAAAGTACAGCAGATAATGCCAAGGATGCCGTCCATCTTATGTAGTTTCGCGGCGTTCAAAAAGCAAAAACAATGGCAGGCAACCGCACCTTCACCATGATCAAGCCCGATGCCGTATCAAACGGACACATCGGCGCTATTCTCCAGCGCATGAATGCAGCGGGATTCCGTATAGTTTCCATGGAGCTCACCCGACTCAGCGTGGCCGAGGCTTCCGAATTCTACGCCATCCATAAAGAGCGTCCCTTCTTCGGTGACCTGGTCAGCTTCATGACTTCCGGACCCATCGTGGCCGCGATCCTCGAGAAAGACAATGCCGTGGAAGATTTTCGCACGCTCATCGGGTCAACCGATCCAAAGCAGGCCGACGCGGGCACCATTCGTGCCGATTTTGCGGA